>JBBSJV010000069.1:0-7802 GCA_038256935.1 Patescibacteria group bacterium | reverse complement strand
TAACCTTTAGCATCTTTTATATCATCAATGTATCCATATTTTATGACTTTTAGATCTCTAGGGATTTTGACTTCTCTGACCATAGGACTAGACCAGTTTAGAAACACTGGTTCTCCATCAGCTAGAAAATGAAGGGACTCACTCTCAGCGTCTATGATATTTTGCTCTGATCCAAACAAACTATAGTGCTGGATGTTAAGACCTGTTATAATCGATGCAGTTGGTCTGATAAACTTACTAATTTCGATGCCATCACCTTTTTTGTAGGCACCTAATTCACAGACAAAGAACTTAATTGTTTTATCTAGTTTCATGGTCCACCTAGCACAACTCACGTTAGAATTTTGGTTCTTGTGATTAAACATGACCTTGTGATTACTAGATAATATATGGCTGACATATTCTTTGACACTAGATTTGCCGTAGGCACCAGAGATGGCAATGGTTTCTAATTCATTAAATTGTTGTCTGTGGCGGCGAGCTTTTTCAAAAACTTTGAGTTTAATCCAATAATCGATCGGAAACATGGCTAGTAGCCAATAAGCAATGATAATTGGAATAATTAAAATAATCAGATTAAAGATTAGAAGATTTAGAAATAATGAGTTGGATTCTAATATCCAAGGTAGTATAATAATAGCTGTTACAAATGATAGTAAAGTATGAAGCTTGGCTTTATTTGAGAACTTAGGTCTTAAGATTTTTCTTTTAAAGTAGAGCTTACCACAAAACTCCAAAGTCTCTAAAGCCATGGTAAAAATAATGCCATAGGTTATAATAGTTAGAAAAACTGGATTAATAATATTACTATTTATCGAGTCAACAAGCAATAAAACTCCACCAAAGATCAATATAACAAGTCTAGCCACAGTCCATTTGTCCATAATGACTTTACTAGATTCTTTGAGGCTAAAGTAATCCTGCATCTTATCTCCGCGATACTCTTTGAGTTGCCAGATATACATCCATAGTAACAGTTGCTTGGTAATGATTGGTAAAAATAAGACTACAAAAGGCAATAAAAAAACGTCCAGATACATATTATTTAGATATAACTGTAAAGACACAACTTGGTCAACAAAAAACCCGCGATTAGGCGGGCTAGGACAAGCAAGTATATTTTGCAAATGATTAATCTCTGGTAAATTGCAACAAAAGTCTAAGTACGTAAAATAGTAAAAGGGCAATTGAAGCAAATAAAGCTAGAGCAGCTGCTATGTGTTGAGTGGTGTGAAATCTATATTTGATGTCAGAAACGTCTTTTAAGATCGCTCCACATGCAAACAGAATCATAAGCAGTGAGAACCAGACTCCGAGGTTGAATTGGAAGATAATGGCTGCAAATACTGTGATAGTAGCAGCGATTCCGCCTAAGATCAAAAATCCATTTAGAAAGTTAAAATCAACTTTATTGATAAGAGCTAAAAATATCAGCCCTCCTGCAAGAGCAGTGGTTGCAATACCAGCGTATAATAACACTTCACCACCTACAAAAGCAGCTGCATAGATCAGCATTGGTAAAAATAGCAGTGCTTGAATAATGATATAAATCCCAAGGCCTAACATTTGTACTGCAGGATTAAAGGATTGATAAGCAAGGTTTGTAGCAACTGCTGAAACCCCCATAAATAGCAATAAACTTGCAAAAATTCCCCAACTGTTGCCAAATAGTAAGTTTGCAATTCCAAGTCCAAGATCTGTTACTACTAAACCATAACAAACCCCCACAAATGCTAATAATGCCAGAGCAAGTGTGATAAAAGTCTTGCGCATAAAAGCGGAGCGAGTAAGGGGATCACTGTTAGCTACAATTGAGCCGATGTATCCTGTATTTGATGTATTTTCAGTCATATTGTTTTTATTCTGAGTATTTTATATCACCTTGTAGATACTTTGTCAATCGTCTTTAGTGTATATGTCAAAATATTAAATGACAAAATCTACGTGTCACCCTGAATTTATTTCAGGGTCTAATGGCGCTTACAATAAGGAAAAGATACTGAAACAAGTTCGCCATGACAGATAAAAATTGTCAGCGAATAAACTGGCATTAACATTTAGTGAGCAAGTAATAGCAATTACCATTGTTGTTTTTTCCATCATTTAGAAAAGTAGAAGTTATTTTTAAACCAGAATTTGAGCTCAAACCTTCAATCTCACCTCTTGTATAGAAATGTCCATATCTAAAAGCTCTAAAACCTCTATTCCAGTCCAAAATGTAATCATTATCTTGTAAACAATTTAAAATCTCAATCTCTTCAAGCTCTGGTATAATTGCTATTTCTGATGGTTTTAAAACCTTTTTAGCAAGCTCTGGAGAATCCAAAAACTGCCAAGTGGTAGCAATCACTAACCCATGAGTGCTTAAAGCTTTTGAAATTTGATTAAAAAATTGACTTCTTTTTTCTTGGCTATAAATATGGTGCAGGACTCCAAAAGATACAATCAAATCAAAATTTAAAGCATTAGAATAAAGGAAGTCAAAAATATTACCGGTAATTAAACTGATTTTATCATTGACTTTTAGCTCCTGTTTGGCGGTATTTATTAGGCTTTGGCTAAAATCAACGCCGACGTATTCAATTTCAAGCCCTAAAGATAATAAAAATTCTGCAAACCTTCCATTTCCACATCCAAGATCCAAAACTCGCATTGGTTTGGAATCAGATTTAGGTAAAAACTCCGGTAAATCGAGCCAGCCTTGCCAGTAATACTGCCTGCTATTTGAAAAATCAGAAAAGACCTTTTCATAAAAGTCCTGATTAAGCTTATCTATCCGTGAAAAGCAATTTATTGTTTTGGTTTGCATAATAATGAAATATACTGTATAATTAATATAAATACATAAGATGTCTAACACAAAAATAAAAAAAGGGCGAGTTTCAAAGAAAAACTCTGATGCTAGAACTACAGCAAGTGCACTTACTTTTGTAATCATTTTTGCAGGGTTTTTACTTGCCGCTCAATCTGTTAGACCTAATGATATCCAACCTGCAAATTCTGGCCAATACTCCTCATTAAATGCTCAAGCAACGGGTAATCAGTTAAATTCATTAGCTGGTGTCGAAGCTCTAGAGCCCCAAGTTTTGGAAAATTATAGAACTTTGATGCTTAATTCACCAAGAAGTGTAGTAGAAAAAGAACTTGCAACTCAATTTGAAGATGGTAATATCAACTCCAAGCAGTTTGATCAACTGATGGAAATGTTAAATGAATTAAGTACACAATAATTATGTCTAGGCGTCACAGCAGAAGAATCAAAAACTTAACTTTAGCAACTGGATTATTTTTATTAGGGTTAGTTGGGGTAATCTTTTTAGTAGATCTTCCTAAAAATTCTGCAAATACTGCTAGAGCCTCAGAAATCACTCTTTCTCCAGTTTCAACTCAAGAAATTTTGACTAAGCAAGAAGAAGTTTTGTTAATAGACAAATTTGTTTATCTCGATCCTGAACTAAAAGAATTATTGACCTCGTCTATTGGTATTACAAAAGAACAATATTCAGAAGGAGAAGTTCGCATTACTCAGCTCTATATAGACCAAAAGATCAATCTTTCTGAACTAGGTTTTGGAATGGATATCTTGGAAAAAAATTATAATTTATATTTTGAAACAAACTTGGACTCGAAAGCTCCTGTTGATGGTCAGATATAAAGGATTTTTGTAGCGGAACCTTTATTGGTTCCATTGTCTTGTAAAAGGGCAAATTAACACCTAAAGAGATTGAGTTTTCAAACATCTTGGAATGGATTATAAAATACTGTCATATCGAGCAAGGCGATATATCCCACGTGGTGGTTGGTTAATTGATAAGTGGTGATTTTAATCAATAATTTTACATTGTTTTAATCTCAAAGTCAGCTAAATATAATTTTCCCAGCGTAGATGTCCTACTCTCCATATAAAAGTAAGAATCTTGGGCTACAGGATCATGTTAATTTACAACTTCATCAGCCTCCACAAGGTTTTCTCAGCTACGCTTCGAGAGGACTTTTAAGTTTGGAGTGACATTTATTTTTTTAAACTACTATTACCCCACTACATCTTCCTCAAAGCAGCCACTCTTTCTTCTATACTTGGGTGAGTACTGAATAGAGTTTTGGCAGTTTCTCCCAGTTTTTTCTTAGGCGGCGAGATGTAAAAATGGGAAGTGGCTGTAGAATAGTGACTAGTTGGCGTTGGATTATTGTACAATTTTGTAAGTGCACTGATTAGCCCTTCTGGATACCTTGTCATAGTTATAGCTGTACTGTCAGCCAAAAACTCTCGCTGCCTAGAGACCGCAAACTGAATCAAAGCAGCTACAATTGGCGCTAATATGATTGTGATCACATACAAGGCTATCATAGCTGGGTGAACCTTACTGTCTCTATTCCTATTTCCTCCAAAAAGCATCATTCTAAAACCAATATCAGCAATAAAACTCACTACAGATGCTAAGACCATCACTACGGTCATGACCAAGATGTCACGGTTTGCAATATGAGATAATTCATGAGCAATGACACCTTCTAGTTCTGATTTATCCAACATATCCAGCAGGCCTTGATTGAATACTATATGAGCATGCTCAGGATCTCGCCCTGTTGCAAAGGCGTTGGCGGATTTATCTGGGGAGACATGGACTCTGGGAATAGGAATACCTGCAATCTTGGATAAATTCTGGACTAGTTCAAAAAGCCGCGGTGAGTCTTCGTATTTAATTTCTTTGGCTCCAGATACTGCTAAAGCTAGGCTTGCTCCACCGTAATATGCAAAAAGGGCTTGCCCTAATGATAAAATAAGCCCGATAATAGGCCAAATATAGCTCCCCTGCACTATCCCAATGATATAAAACATGGAACTAATAAGCCCAATAAAAAGGAAAATCAAGATCCAAGTATTTCGTAAGTTCCGCGATTGTTGAGAATAAACTGACATTTATATTAAACTTAAGAAACAGTTTCAAATTTGTAAATAGTGTTTGTACAAAACCAATTTGTAGATTAAACTTGTATTAACAAAAATATATATTAAAATTTATGTCAGGTGAAAATCCATTATCAGAAGATCAATTAGGAAGTATCGAACAAACTTTAGCTTCTGCTGGAGTTGAACAAGCTATTTTTACATCTTTAATGGCAGCCTTCAGTTTAAAATCACAGAGTGATAGAAAAGCAGCAGTAAATGATGTTTTATCAGCTAATACTCTACCAGGTGGTTTGGCAGAAGCTTTGGAAACTCAACTATAGTTATCAAATCTCCTTATTAATAAATTCTTTAAACCTCATCGGATCGTGTAGATCTTTAAAGTAAATATCAGGATTATCTCCACCTGTAGAAACTATCAAATCTCCAAAGTTAAACATTTTTCCAAAGACGCCTTGTTTGACCGAGACTATATTGATATTACCATAAGGTACTTCCTTGCTATTTGTAATTATGAGGCCTTTTTTAAATAGCACCCCGTCTTCATGTAGGACTAATTTGCGACCAAAATAAGCAAATGCATCATGAACCATCCAGATTAGACCAACAATGACTACACTGAATAAAACGTTTCTGACCATAAGAATTGCAAATAACTTACTAGACTGACTACCCTGATATTTGATTTGCATATAACTTGACCCTCATCAAAATTAACTTTGTCGTCAAAAGTTTAGTATTTACAGACTGCCTTTTTATTGACATAACAAAATGCATTATGGACTGTGTTGAATGTAATTTAACCTCTCTAAGAAAAAAGAAAACAAATAAAACATGTTCAGTTCAATTTCATTACTCTTACAACACACTATTATTACACCTATCGTCGTTTCGTTTATTACGACTTTTTGTATATAACTTAATTTATGACTTGTATTTTAAAAAATATATTGAAGTCGACAGGGAACTTTTGCTTGTCAAAAAACAGGAGCAGGCAAACTTTATAGCTAAATGCCAAAATGTTGGGCTGTTTTTCGGTCAATTAACCTATTCAAGAATTTGGCTGGAGCACGATTATGAACATTTTGCTTTTCTTGTTGAGAAACAATATCAAACTTTGATCGATTTAAAACTGGATGTTGCAAAGGTTTTTTATTTTAGGGACAAAGAAGATCGAAACAATCTATTTTTTCAAAAGCATTTTTCATTTTTTTTAGGATATTTAATAGGTAGGATACTACAATTAAGGATTTGTGTGAGCAAGCATCATGAAATCAAAAAAATTAATTTACAGTTAGAGAGTATAGAAGAAGACACGTTAGCTTATAAATTTCAACTATTCGATAGATTTTTTGCAATGAGATTTAGTTATAACGGTATTATTTTTGATAAAATTTGTAAATGCAAATATCAAATATTTGAAATGCCAAAAGTTAAACGAGAAATTGAGATTGCTGTATCTGACATAATACAAAACAAATCTCGATCAACAACAGATACAATGGATATGACATTAAATTACTAATTCCATTGTACAGTAATTCTAATTAATTATCTTACATTTATTAACAATCAACCCCGCTAATTCGCCTTTTATGAATACACTTCACACTTTTTCATACTTCTCTAAAAAACAAAAATTATTAGTTTTATATATTTAAAGCATTAAAGTATATTAACCTTCCTTCTATTTTCTTACTAAAAGTTTGCACCCAGTAAATTAATAGAATTTAAATCCATTCTATTAGCAGTTTCCTCACTTTCTTTATAGTCTGGAATTATAGTTTCATAATTCTTATTTTCAGTAGCGGCGTCATTAAATAATGTTGGAAAGGGTAAGATTGGGTTTGGTCCATAACTATTTGGATGCACTCCAGCTAAATCACTTTGACTTAGAAGGTATAAGTCATTCAATATCGCTCTTGATTGTGATTGTGTTATCCAGACCTCACCTCCGCCTGTTCTTTGTGCAACGCTTCCACTAAACCTATCACCTCCACCTCCTCCTCCATAGTCTATTACGGTTCTAGTAGGTATCAGACCTGTAAGAGTGGTAACTGTACTTTGTCCTAAATCTGGTGGGAGAGCATTTGGAACCGTCTGGTGTATAACTAAGATTAATTCTTGCGAAGACCAGTAATGAGTTCCAGGTAGGACACCATTTGCTGGATCACCATTTAACATTCTATCTTTGAGTTCATTTGAGATATTAGTGTCCCTAAAAAATTCATCATTTAACGGGTAGAACCTTCGCAAATGTACTAAACCATCAGCATTTATTTCTAAAAGTTCGTTTTTAGATAAACTCGTTGTTAAAGAATATAATCCAGTGTAGCTGATTGAATTGGTACAAGGGTTTAAAAGATTTGGTTGGCTGTGACCATTACTAAAATCGAATAAATGCCTAAAAGGTGTCATACCACTCCTAACTAGGTATTCGTTAGAGCGATTATATTGATTACCTGGGCTTGTACCTGCGACCCCATTGTTATTAGCTGGAATATTATCTCGATTCAAACTTCCATCAGGATTTATACTTGCTAAGGGTGCACATACTTTGTCAGTCGTTAGCCTCATTTGATCTGTGGGCGTTGGAGAATCTGGTGACGTTTTAAAATAATCAGCCATTACAGCGTCGCGGTTTAGAGGGGGTTGAGGATGGTGAGCAGAGGCGTCAGATGCAGTTATAAGTGACGTAAATACAGCACCCAAACTGGCCACCCCACCAACGATTAATCTTTTATCAATATTTAATGGTAAGTTCATGTATTTATACATAGCACAAAATTTTAATTCAAGCAATACTCTATTGATTCTACATCATTATATATTTACCCTAGCTACATTGAAAACTAAATCAAAACTGAAAGTACTGCTAAACAAATACAGATAT
>JBBSJV010000068.1:0-7944 GCA_038256935.1 Patescibacteria group bacterium | reverse complement strand
GCCCTAGAATGAGACTCGCTTTTGTGGCATCAATGTCAATGCAAAACAACCACATTATCTTTTTTACATGGTAACTGCTTAATTTACCGAACTTAATCATATTCATAGTATACTAGAAGTTATTCTTCTAGCCTAGAGCCTTAAATATTATCGGATTTGATGTGGTGAAACTTCCTGACTTTTTAAATATGATATATTCTTAATGGGTTAAAAATTACATCAAACCCTCTTCCCCTGTACAAACTTCAAATCCCCATCAAAAAACTGGCCCATTTTGGTTAGTCCTAGCTTTAGTTGGGCAATTCTATCGATACCAAATCCAAAGGCCAATCCTTGGTATTTGTTTGGATCTAAACCGATATTTTTGATTACATTTGGGTGTACCAGTCCAGCTCCTCCTGCTTCGATCCAGTCCTGATCTTTGATTTTGGAGCCTGGTTTATCTTTAAATGGGTTGCTGATGTCCACTTCAAGACTTGGCACTGTAAAAGGGAAATAACTAGGTCTTAATCTAACCTCAAGATCATTAGTTGCAAAAAGATGCTGGTAAAAAGTTTGGATCAACCATTTAAGATTACCAAGAGAAATATTTTCATCTACTATCATACACTCGACTTGGTGAAACATAATATCGTGAGTGGCATCAATATTTTCATTTCGAAAAACTTGCCCAGCATAAAACATTCTAAAGGGTGGGGTGTGAGATTCTCCGTAGCGAATTTGTGTGGTAGACGTCTGTGTACGCATTACCATGTAATCTCCATTTTCATCTTTGCCGTCTAGATAAAAGGTATCCTGCATGGCTCTACTAGGGTGATAAGAAGGAGAATTAAGGGCTGTAAAATTGTACCACTGAGTATCTACTAAAGGCCCCCTTCCTGATTCAAACCCCATTTTTTCAAAAATATCTTGGATTTCTTTAGTGATTAAAGTCAAGGGGTGAAGATGACCGCTTTTATCAGCGTATTTGCTACTATTAAAAGTCGGGTCAAAGTCTGTAAAATTGTCTTTTTCTTGCAAAACCTGGATCTCCTGAATCCTTTTATCTCCAGATTCTTTAATATCCTTTTTCAAAACATTTAGTTGTGGTCCTATAACCTTTTTATCCTCAATTGAAGCACTCTTTAGTTTTTCAGTTAACTCCAAAATCAAATCACTTTTAAACAATTCGTTTCTAGCTTGAATAACACCGTTTACTGTATCGAGATTTGCAAAATGTTGCTGGTAGTAGTCTGCTTGTGACATAATAATCAAATATGATTTGTATCACTTGAAATGTCAAAAAGAGATATATTTGACAGAATATACATTATTATGCTATACTTATTATATTATGTTTAGATTACTCAAATTTATATTATACTTTATTATGATTGTACTCTTTTTACTAATTATGGGGTCAGCTATTTCAAGCTAATAGTTCTTCAAATAAAAAACTTATTTGATATCCACAAATATCTAAATTTCTAAGTAAAGACATCAAAAATTCAATTTACTAATCTCCAGATAATTACCTTGGTCGACAAAAGTTGCTTATTTTAATTGGCATGGTAAATATAAAATCTAATCTAGCCATTTTAATTTTTACCAACTGCCCCCACCTCCAACACTACCTCCAAAACTACCACCGATTCCTCCTGCATCAATATTACTTGGCGGGGTATAGAAACTCACAGCGCCGTAATTTATAAGTAGAGAGTCAGTGATATTTAGCTCATTAGTATTTGGGATAAGGCCAGTAAAATACTTGTTAAACTTATCTAAGATTCCAAAGCTGGCTGCATAGGCAACTGATTTGAGGTAGTACTGGACTCCATCAGTTGGGTTATTTGAAAAATCCAGTTTTAACTTTTCAGCTGATTCTAAGTAATATTTGTAACCTTTTACTTGATTTATCATTTTAGCCCCTCGCTTACTTGGTTTTGACCATTTATACAAAACAAAGATCAGTCCAAAAATACATAATAAACCACTATAAATTAACAAAGGTACATAACTATTACCTATTAAAAATCTACTTTGAAGCAGGTCAAAGCCAAAGATTAAAAAGAATATAGAAATCAATGAAAAAGTCACAACAATTCCTATTATTGATCCAGAAGTAAGAGGTTTTTGTTGATAAAATTTAGAGAGCCTATCACCCACAAATGTATTTAGCTCTGACCCGTCTTGGTCTTGATTGATCTTACTTGTTAAAATTCCATCTTCAAAACCGTACTTAGAAATTGCCTTTATTGTTTTATTAAACTTGCTTGGTAGCTGCCAAGTGGGGAGTGGCTGCAAAACATCTAGCCTAAGATTATTTTTTTATTTGTTGCTGCATCTGAAGTGGTATCTTTTAATTTCAAACTAATTATCTTTTTATTATTTAACCAGAGAATATAAGACAGTAAAGTTTCCTTGATTTGTAAGTTTGAATCCTTGAGTAAAAAGCTAGCCTCCCATGGAAGTAGTTCAGTAGGTGGTTCAAAGACTGGCTGATTGGCATCAACAATGGGGTGGGGGTCTTTGGCAAATACTTTCCAACTAAACCAAGTAAGTAAAAGGCCTAAAACTGTTAAAATAGCGTAAGGGATTAGAAAATAGAGCCAGGCAAAACTATTTTGAAGAGCTGGTTTTTCAGGGTTCAAGGATAGGTTGATTTTGCTGCCATTGCAGTCAATCTGGACTCTACAAATATCAGTATTATTGAAATAAACTTGAAATGTATCCACATCTTCTAGCCAGTCTCTTAAAATCGTAAATTCATAATTAACATTTAGGTTATAGGAAGCCTCAACTTCAATCTCGTAGTAATAAATACCAGTGTCGATAAAGGTGTTTTCATCTCCCACTCTAAGTCTAAACTGATCTAATTCTAAAAATTGGCGGTAAGGTTCAGGTTGCAAGTAGGTGTTTGTTGAAAAATTTCCTGCGACGATGAGAGGATTGGTTGGATCTGGTATTTGGGCAAATGGCTCAACCGATCTTTGAACCCTAAGTAATCTATAATCTGTTAAAACTCCGTTTTGATTTTTAGGTAGGGAAAAGAAAACTCCCCGACTTGGCTGGTTAAACTGCTCAAGGATTTTGTAGGTAAGGTTTATTTTTTGATTTTGAGTATCTTCTTTGACATCGATGCGTATCAAATTTGTTTTGTTTGAACTCTGAGCTAAGACTTGAGAGCTTACTAAAACCCCAGTAATGACTACTAAAATAATAAGTAAACTAAGAAATTTTAAAAAAACACTGAAAATTTTCATACTTGCAAATCGTTATAGAAAACTTAAAATTGGATTTTATGTAGTTGTCCACAAGTTTAGATTTAGATATAACTGTTTCCCATGTTGAATGGCAATTAATACTTTAATACTTTAATAATTGACACAATTAATTAGCTTTGAGAAGAATAGTTAAAGTTATGACTACAAAAACTGTAAAAAAAAGTAAATTCGATACCAAGGAAATTTTGAGTTTTTATTTAATTGGTTTTGTAATGGGAGCTGCAGACTTGGTTCCTGGTGTTTCGGGTGGAACCATTGCTTTTATATCAGGGATTTATCAAAACCTTGTCCATTCTATCAAAGAAATTAGCTCCAAAGGACTTAGCCTGCTTTTCAAAGGTCAGTTCAAAGAGCTCTACAATACTATCCCATGGTCATTTTTACTGCCACTTTTTGCTGGTATTTTCACAGCTATTTTTTCTCTATCTGGTTTGATCACTTTTACTTTAAAAAACTATCCAGTTCAGACTTGGTCATTTTTCTTCGGGTTAGTAGTTGCATCCTTATTCATCGTCTTACCTAGTGTAAAAGTCTGGAATATTAAAACTATTCTTGGATTTATCCTTGGCTCAATAGGTGCTTTTTGGTTGGTTGGAATTATCCCTGTAGAAACAGGTCAAAATCTTTTGTTATTTTTCTTCAGTGGGGCCTTAGCCATTATGGCCATGATTTTACCTGGAATATCAGGATCATTTATACTTCTAATTTTAGGAAAATACAATCAGGTCCTAGAAGCTGTAAATGATTTTAATTTACCTATCCTTGTGGCAGTTAGTCTTGGTTGTATCATAGGTTTAGGGTTATTTTCTAGAGTTTTGGATTATTTATTTAAAAATTATTATAGCCTGACTATGTCTGTTCTTTCAGGATTTTTACTGGGGTCTCTGCGAAAAGTTTGGCCTTGGAAAGAAACTATAGCTTTTTATACAGATTCTCATGGTGATCTAAAGCCACTAGTTGAAAACAATATTATGCCAGCTGATTTTGGGGCTAATTTTTGGTTAGCAATTTTGCTTGCAGTGGCTGGATTTGTTTTTGTCCTAGGTTTTGAATATTTACAAACCAAAATGAGACAGCAAAGTATTTCTACAGATAATCAATAAAGATTCACTTTACAATCTGGTTTATTATTGTTTGGATTCTATGATCATAATATTTAAACAAGACTATGCATGTTAACCGCAGCCAAACTGATCAAATTTTTCTTCAAGCTATAGAGCTAGATTCTCAAAATCAAGAAAGACAAGCCATTGAAATTTTCAAATCACTTCTAGAGTCAGATTTGTCACCACAAAATAAACCAATTCTTCTAGCTTTTTTAGGAAACTCATTACGTGAAATAGGAGAATATCAAGAATCATTGAGTATTTTGGAAAAAGCAGTTAGTGATTATCCTGATTTTTTTGGCTTAAAAATATTTTTAGCAATGACACTTTCCAAATTAGGTCAGCATCAAAAGGCTATGAGATACTGCCTAGAAATTGCAGCTCTTGGAGAGCATAAAAGTGTAAGTTATTTCAAAAATAGTTTCAAATACTACGCTTATTCATTTGAGGTGTAGACTTATTTTAATATAGCTAATCACCATCTAAACTAGTCACTTGCCCACAAAACTCGCTAGACAAGTTAAACTCATTATAATTGTAATGTTGCTCAAACAGTTGTGGTCTGCATTGCCTAGGTCATATAGGGATTAGCTATATAGATTTATTTTTTGTATTAATAATTTCAAAACTATCATCGATTTGCCAGATAATGAGAAGTTTTTGTATAGTTTTGACGTAAACTTGCAACTGCATAAATCTTTAAATCATGGAACCTTTAACAGGAGAATCAAATGAATTAAAAGTCGATCTGCCAGTACTAGCTTTTGAGCAGCAAATTAGAGAACTGATTGCAAACAATCCAGTAGCTATTATAATAGGTCAAACTGGGTCTGGAAAGACTACAGAGATCGGGCGAATAATGCATGAGGTTATTGGTGGGAAAATTGCCACCACTCAGCCACGAAGACCTGCTGCTATTAATGTAGCAGAGTATGTATCAAGTAAAAAAGGTGAAGAAGTGGGGACAAGCGTGGGGTATCATATTCGATTTAATGACACTACAAATTTGGGTACGACTTTGGATTACGTAACTGATGGGATTTTAATTGAGAAATTACTTGGCACTAAGGTACTTCCTGAATACAGTGGAGTGATTTTGGATGAAGCCCATATTCGAAACCTAAATGTAGATTTTTTGATGGGACTTATCTTACAAGTAAATGAAAGAAGAAGAGAACTTAATATCCCCCAGCTAAAAGTCCTGATCACTTCAGCTACTATTCCAGCAGAGCAGTTTAGTAATTTTTTTGGTGGGGCCCCTGTTTTATCAATCCCTGGGAAAATGTATCCAGTGGAGACTTTTTATGAAACTAAGGAAAGTGAAAATTACCTTTTTACAATTGCTGATAAGTTAGTAAAAGTAACTGAAGATGACGTTGATGGAGATGTGTTAATCTTTGTTCCAGGAGAAGCTGAAATCAAAAAACTAATATTACTACTTAAAAAATCCAATCTTGGAGGGGTTGAGATCTTACCTTTTTTTGGTCAACAAAGTATTCAAGAACAAGAAAAAGTATTTCAAAAATATCCTCGCCGTAAAGTCATTGTTTCTACAAATATTGCTGAAACCTCACTGACAATAGATGGGGTTAGAGTTGTCATTGACTGTGGACTGCAGCGAGTAAGTATCTTTGATCCAAAATCTGGTATTAGTAGATTGGTTGATGAACCAGCCTCTATTGCAGCTATCAATCAAAGACGAGGAAGAGCTGGGCGAACTGCTACAGGAATTTGTTATCGGATATTCCCTGAATATATTGAGAGGCCTGAATACGATATCCCAGAGATCCTGCGTACAGATTTGTCAGGGACAGTTTTGAAAATGAAACTTCTTGGAATAGATGATATTATTAATTTTAAATTTATCGATAGTCCTAAGCCAAAGCAACTCAAAAGAGCTATTCGCACCCTAAAATTACTTGGAGCTTTAGATGACGATGAGATTATCACAGATACTGGAAAATTGATGGCCAGATTACCTCTAGACCCTCATCTCAGTAGGATGATTATAGAAGCTCAAAAATACAATTGCGTCGATGCTGTTTGTACTATTGCCGCCTTTATGTCTTCTAAATCAGTCTTTGATCGCTCTACAACTGATCTTATGGAGGCTGAGACGATGCATAGATTTTTTAAATTAAACAAATACGGCAAGCCACTATCTGACCCTGAAACGTTTCTTAAAATCTGGGATCTTTTTCAAACAAATGACATGGATCCAGAGTGGGTGCTTAAGAATTTCTTGAATCCTAAAGTTTTGGAAGAAGTTGAGCTAATACGCAGAGATTTATTATTAACTCTAAAAAGATATGAAATCTACCCAGGACAAAATCGTAAATCAATTGATATCGCCAAATCCGTGGCAGCTGGGACTATTTTTAATCTTTTAGAGCGAATTAATAGAGAAGAATATGTCAGAGTCTTGGGAAAGGGTGAAAACATCACAGTGCATCCATCCTCATCAGTAAGGCTAGGGGAGTTGCCAAGGTTTATGGTGGCTGGAGATATTATGACCAATGCTGTCGGCTACACCGGAGCTTTTCAGTGCCTGCCAATAGAGGCCACTTGGCTTCCTGAAATTGCCCCTCAAATAATCAGAGAAGAAATTGTAAGCTCTCGCACAAACCCTAGAAAAGGACAACGCAAAGAAAAAGTCAGATATTTTATAAAAGCTAATAACAAACTGATTGCCACAGTTAATAGAGTAGTCAAAGATGATGGCAAAGAAATTATCAAAAAAAGAAAGACTGGAAAGAGAAGGAAGTAATATAGTTGCCAAAAGCATGTTTCAGTGGTAAGATAAAACTAATTATTATGAGAAAAAAAACGCTTAGTAAAGTCAGTAATAAAGTAGCTTTTATAATTATTGGAATACTGGTTATTAGTCTTTTATTTGGATTTTTAATAATCAATCAGATAAAAACTAATCAACAACAAGCTAGTGCGAATATTTTTAACCCTGCTAGTATCAGAGTAGACGGCTTAGGATATAGACCAAATGATAAAAAGTTAGCGGTTTTAGTAAATCCCATAAACGGTTTTAATAGTAGCATTGAGTATATTCCAAGTAACACAGTACAGCTTAAAAGGGTATCGGATGGAGAAGTCGTTTATACTATTTCTGTAACTAGTTGGAATAACCAAGAAACTGATGTCACTAGCGGAGATCAAGTTTGGCATGCTGATTTTAGTGAATTTACAACCCCTGGAGATTATTATATAGAAGATACAACAAAAGGTACCAGATCAGAAGATTTCCAGATTGATCAACAGGTTTATAGACCTTTACTTGTAGCCTCAACAAGATTTTTTTATCACCAAAGAGCAAACCTGGCTAAATCTGAACCTTTCTCTCAAGGACACTCTATCAGTCAAGACTATGTGGGTACAAATCAAGACACAGAAGCTAGATATATACTAGATCCAAACAATGACAGCCTTAGAAAAGATTTAACCGGTGGCTGGTGGGATGCAGGGGATACAAATAAATACGTTAGTTTTTCTCAGCAAGTAGTGCATCAGTTACTAGGCTCTTACACGCAAAACCCAACTATTTGGACAGATGATTTTAATAT
>JBBSJV010000067.1:0-8090 GCA_038256935.1 Patescibacteria group bacterium | reverse complement strand
GCCTTGATGACACGATCCAATAAATTATATTTAATTTTGTAGAATTTTTGATTCCAAGTTTTTTTCAATTCTGTTTTGCAGGTTTATCATACCAAACTTCACAGATATGTTTTAGCCTGTTATACTAATAAGTAATGACTATTTGGATTTCTCTGTTGGGTTTAGCTATCTTTTCTTCTATTCATTTAGTTCCACTGATTATTAAGGAAGTTAAGATGTTGCCCCACAAAAAATGGTTGTCTTTTGCAGGAGGTGTTTCCCTAGGATATATCTATATGGATATTTTGCCTGCAATTTCCAAAGCCTTTTTGGATGTTCATCCCTCACTTGTGCAGATCGAAAAGCTTCCATATTTAATTGCATTGATTAGTTTTGTGTTTTTTTATGTGATAGAACATATTGCCACAACAAACAAAGATCTTCATAAAAATCAAATTTATCCTAACTCAACTTTTTATATTCATCTAGTTTCTTTTGCTATTTTAAATATTTTTTTTGGATATGCTTTAACTACTTTAGTAGAGCAAGGGATAATGATATTTTTTTCTTATATTCTTGGAATTGGAGTTCATATTTTGGTAACTGATGTAACTTTAAAAGATCACCACGAAAAAACTTATGATCAATTCGGGCGGTGGATACTTAGTGTTGCTTTATTTTTTGGCTGGATATTTGGGGTTTTATCTGAAATTGACCGTAGTTACATTGCACTCATTTTAGCTTTTATCTCAGGAGGTATTATCCTAAATGTGATTAAAGAAGAGCTGCCTATCGAAAACAAAAGCCAGCCGAAGTATTTAGTCAGTGGAGCGATAATTTGTGCAATGCTACTTCTGTTTGTATAGTTTACCCCTTACACTCAGCCCAGTTTTTACCAATCCCAGCTTCTACTACAATTGGTACAATAAGTGGCTGATCTAGCACCATTTCCTGTAGCATAATTTTTTTTACTTTTTCAGCTAATGACTCTTTTACCTCTACAACCAATTCATCGTGGACTTGTAAGATTATTTTAGCCTCCAGTTTTTCTTTTTCAAATCTGTTTTGCAAGTTAATCATGGCAATCTTGATCAAATCAGCGTTGGATCCTTGTAGGACTGCATTAAAGGCAGCTCTTTCGTCTATTTTTCTTAGCATTACTGCAGGTGAATTTAGATTTTTGAAATACCTTCGCCGTCCCCAAAATGTTTCTACAAAACCATCTTGTTTAGCTTTTTCTAAAACTTCATCTACGTATGGTTTTACTCTTGGTAATTTTTGGAAGTATTTTTTCATAAATTCTACACCTTCTTTATTGGAGATGCCAAGCATTTGCGCTGTCGCATAAGCCCCTTGTTGGTATACTAAGGCAAAATTAAGAGTTTTTCCTAATCTTCTTTGCTCACCTGTTACGCTATCAAGTGGGATTTCAAAAAGTTCAGCAGCGGTTCTTGCATGTACGTCTTGACCCTTTTCAAAACTTTCAAGCAGTACTGGGTCTTTGGAAAAATGGGCTAGAAATCTTAATTCAATTTGAGAATAATCAGCAGCAATCAATGTATTTCCAACCTCACTTGCAAAACAAGATCTAATTAGTTTGCCATACTGAGCATTTTTGATCGGGATATTTTGCATGTTGGGATTAGCTGAGGATAGCCTACCAGTAGCTGCAATAGTTTGATTAAATTCGCCGTGCAATCTTTTATCTTTTGGGTCAATCATTTTCACTAAAGTATCAGTATAAGTAGATTTTAATTTACTCAAAGTTCTATGTTCAATGATTTTTGCAATCAAACCACTTTCATCACCAAGCAATAATTTATCCAAAGTCCCGCGATCAGTGGAGACCCCGCCTCCACTAGTTTTACCTAACTTATAGCCTTTAGCCGCCAAAGCTTGTCCTAGTTGCTGAGTAGAAGCAATATTTATTTCAGGATTTCCAAGTTCAGTTTTGATTTCTTTTTCGTATTTTTGAATGTAATCTGCTAATTCTTTAGAAATTGATTCCAACTGTTTCTGATCTAGATATACTCCATTAAGCTCCATCTTAGCTAGTACCATTGCAAGTGGGTTTTCGATTTCTAGCCATAATTTGTGTAAGCTTTTTACAAGATTAGATTCCAAATTTTTCCCCAGCAATAAAACATAAACTGATTCAAACCCAGCTTGCGGTTTAAAATCAGTGATACCAAGCTTTGTTTCAACTAAAGTTTTCAAATCCAATTTTTGGGTAGAGTTTTCGATATAGGAGCCAAGTAACACATCCAGATTTGTCCCTTCTAATTTTAGATTATACTTACTTAATATTTTATAAGCTTGCTTGATATCCCACCAATAAATTGTTTGCCTGTGAGTTGCTAAAAAATTTGCAATTAATTCGATAAGCTCTTGCTCACTAAGTCCAATTTCTAAACCTTGAGAAAGATTAAATTCCAGACCGATTTGCTTGTCTTCATGTTCATATGAAATACCAATTGAGAACAATTCTTTATCTTGAAAAGACAAATAGACTCCAAGTAGTGAGCTTTTAGAAATTCCTAGTAAAGCTTTTTCGACAACTTTTTTCTCTTCAGTAGGAATTATTTTAACCTCAAAACTTTGCTTTTTATTTTCAATTAAATCTACCTCAGCCATTTTTTCTTCTTCAAATAAATCAAGCTTTTCACTTCCCAACACTTCAAGTACATGTGGTAACATTTTCTGCAAACTAGTTAATTTGTATTCATCTACGAATTTCTTAAGTCCAACTGAATCAGGTTTTGGCCTGTGATCTTCTTTTGTAAAATCAAACTCTACTTCTTTGCAGTCTAATTTAATCTCAGCAAGGTACTTCGAATCCATCGCATCTTGCTTTCCTGTCTCTAGCTTCAATTTCACAGCAGGTTTAATGTTATCTAAATTTTTGTAGATTTGATCCAAAGTTTTAAACTCATTTAAAAGATTAACTGCAGTTTTATCACCTATTCCTTTTATTCCAGAAATATTATCAGAACTATCTCCCGCTAAGGCTTTGTAATCAATTATCTGGTCAGGGTAGACTCCCATCTTGGTTTTCACTCCTTCAGTATCATACTTATCAAGTCCTTTTTGCCCTGGATACAAGACTTGCACAGACTTATTAACCAGCTGAAAAGTATCTCTATCCCCACTAAGTATCAAAGTCTCCCAGTTACTCGTCGTTGCAATGTTACTCAAAGTTCCCACTATATCATCAGCTTCAAGACCAGCATACTCAATAACTGGCATTCCAATTAATTTTAAGGCTTTAATAATCTCAGGCCATTGCAAGGCGAGATCCTCAGGCATTTCAGTAGGCCTGTTTGCTTTGTAATAATCAAATTTTTCTTCTCTAAAGGTCTTTCCCTTAGCATCAAAAGCGGTGATTATCACGGTAGGTTTTTCCTTAATAATCACTTCCATCAAGGCCTTGAGAAAACCAAAAATTGCCCAGCTTGGTCGTCCATCAGGAGCAGTAAGACTAGTTCGCT
This sequence comes from Patescibacteria group bacterium, assembly GCA_038256935.1. GTDB lineage: Bacteria > Patescibacteriota > JACMRA01 > JACMRA01 > JACMRA01 > JBBSJV01. Next base: position 4,623 of record JBBSJV010000067.1, on the reverse strand, counting down.
CTAAGGCAAAATACATCCGAAAGGCTAGGGAGGAACCGTCAATTAGAAGGACTTTTTTGTTTGATTGCATGACCTAAATATAATATCATGTTATTACTACGTCAACCAACAATGCTCAAGTGAAAATTTAATTTTTAATATTTGATAAATATAGCTAAATATGCTATAATAAGGTATTAAAATGAAAATGCATGTCAAGTAGTGAGCTTCCAAGCCCTAAATCCCTAGATGGATAACAAACAGCGTGTGTGCTAGTTTATTAGTATTCAGCTCAGGATGTCTTTCAAATGTATCGGAGTCTGGATTTGAAAGACAAGAAAATCAAATAGATGTTGAAATTGGAGAAACATCTGCAACTGTAGCTCCAATTTGCATTTTTTTAGATAACCAGGTCGTAGTTGGAAGCGGCTCACTTTTAAATATTTATGCAGATGACGGATCGGTTTTTACTGGAGTTGCATTTAATGTTCATGTAGCCGGACCTATTGTGGGTAGCGATGAGGCAAATGTTTTATCAATTTCAACAAGTCGTACTAACCTTTCTGAACCTTTTTCAAAAAACACGTATGCCTATATTTCTTCTATTGATGGTATGGTTCTTTTTCCTCCTGAATTAAACACTCATAATCAGGAATTAGCAGGTTTGGAACCTATGTGGGAAACTTTTAATAATGGCTTGCTCTCGACATTTGAGATGACTACAACACTTGTTAAAAGAAATTCTGCATTACAGATGAACACTTATAGAGACGAGAATTCAGATTCAATAGGTTGCGACAATGGATACAGTCCAGAAATTCAATCTACAGATTTACTCCCGACACCATTTTTATTACTAACATCAGCAGATGGACTTACCGAGCATTTAATGATTACATATGTACCTGAGGAGGAACAACAGCAACAGAATGCAGTAGAGGGAGCTTCAGGTAGTCCTGTACTGTCAACTAACTCTGAAACTGGAAAAATAGATTTGGTAGGTATATACTCCGCTGGATTAGATCATATGTTTGCAGATAGTCTTCACTATATTCTAATAGAAAAAGGGTCGGTGTCAGTTATTTATCAGTTTGATCCTGAAACTAATCCTGAATTTTTAGTAGATCCAAATATCAAAACCCTTAGAGGTCCTGAATTATTAGATTTGTTGAGTCAGTATTTAACTAGTGCATACGGAATAACAATTGCAACAAATATGGGTTACAGAGGTATATCATTATTTACAAATTCCACAGTCGATTTGAGCGAATATTCTACACTTCCTGAAATTCCAAAATCCGAGAGATCTCCTTTTAGCTACTAAAAACCAAAAAATTCTCAACTACCTTTAAATTAATCATCATAATGACCTTTAAACGATACTATTAAAATTGCATTTTCTTCTACTTTGTATATCAGTCTGTGTTTTTGATCTATTCTTCTACTCCAGTATCCCTGAAAATCATGCTTTAATGGTTCGGGCTTGCCTATTCCTGAGTAGGGATTTTTACTAATCGACTCCAAAAGTCTTGCAATTTTACCGAGTAATTTTATTTCTCCGCTTGTAAAATATACCATGTCTTCAATAGCTTGGCTACTTAGAATTATTTTTGGCATATTCTATAACGTCATCAAAGTTTTTAAAATTAGAAGCTTTATCATCTTCTAACTCTTCTTTAGCTTTGAGTAATCTTTTTTTAGTGGTAGTATTGAATCCATTCTCATCTAATTTAGATAAATTGCGATTTAATTTAAAATCAACTAGGACAGTTCTAATTACATCAATTTCTTTCATTTCATCAGATAAATATGGCCTTATCTCCTCGATTAAACTTTGAACATCTTTAGGGATTAATACACGGTAGGACATAAATTGGTAATTATCGGTTGAATTTAGCCAAATTATGGATATATTTATAATAACTGTCAAGCTTGACAAAAACTCATAAAAACGGCTTTAATTCGTTCAAATAACCCTTTATAATTAATATTTAATATCATGGCAGCAAATGAAGTAATCTTAAGATTTGATAATGTAACCTTTGAATTTGGAGAAACTAAAACCATCCTCGAAGAAGCAAATTTCATCCTCCGCGAAGGAGCCAAAGTAACCATCATGGGACAAAATGGAGCAGGTAAAAGTACTATCCTAGGTATGATTCTAAAGCACTACCAGCCAAAAGAAGGTAGGATTATACGAAATGAAAGTCTATCAATAGGACATGCCAAACAAACAATTGCTCAAGATGAAAGAGAGATGACATTGAGGCAATATTTTGAGAGAGCCTTTGATGAAAAGAAATACAATTTAGACCAATTGATCAAAAACGTTTTTGAAGTTGTGAACCTCCAAATCACAGACTACGATAGACTGGTTAAACAATTATCAGGGGGGCAACAGGCAAGACTACTTTTAGCATTTGCTTTGATTCAAAACCCAGATATTCTATTACTGGATGAACCTACTAATAACTTGGATCAAGAAGGTATTGATCATCTGATGATGTATCTTATCATGTACGATAAGACTGTGGTTGTGATTTCTCATGATGCCGACTTTTTAAACTCTTTCACTGATACTGTTTGGTACCTAGACGTTCACAAGCATCAGGTTGAAATGTATGATGGAAACTACTACGATGTAAAAGACCAAATTGCCAAACAAATCGAGCGTGAGAACCTACAAAATGCTCGCATGCAAAAAGAAATTGCTGAGAAAAAAGATAAAATTAACTTCTTTGCAAATAAAGGTGGAAAGATGAGAAGACTGGCAGCTAAATTGCGCGATGACGTTGAAGAAGCTGAAGAAGGAAAGGTAGAAGTTCGCCGTGAAGATAGAACCATCCGGCCATTTACTATTCCTTGCCAAGACGAATTAAGTGGAGATTCCATGGCGGTAGAAAAAGTACAACTGATGCAACACGGAGACCCTGTGCAAGCCAAGATTGATCTTAGATTATACAAAGGAAAGCATATCCAGCTCAAAGGTCCAAACGGAATTGGCAAAACTACCCTTCTTGAAGCTCTGGCTACAAATCAAGTCCCTGGACTTCAGATTGCTGATGGTTTAGAAATTGGTTACTACAGGCAAGATTTTTCTACCCTTGATTTTAACAAAACTGTCAGAGAATCTTTAGTCATTCACTCAGCTGATGGTAATGAAGAGTATATTCGAAAAGTTGCCGCTGGATTTTTGGTAACAGCTGAAGTAATCAACACCCGCATTGGAGACCTTTCTGAGGGGCAAAAAGGTTTAGTTGCCTTTACTCATCTAGTCCTGCAAAAACCAGGGTTATTAATATTAGATGAGCCTACCAATCACATAAACTTTAGACATTTACCAATTATTGCCAAAGCCTTGGATGAATACGAAGGAGCTATGATACTGGTTAGTCACATGCCCGATTTTGTCTCCCAAATTAAGATCGAAGAGGTAATAGATTTAGAAAAACTAATTGAGAAGAATTCTTAAAATCATAATACCTGAGTATTTGTATAGTTATTGGATTTGATTAAACCTTCACTTTATGCAAATAGCATTGCATATGACTGAAGTAGCGATTCTTACGGATAATAGAGAACATTTAGATGGTCACGTAGAAGTCTTACCTGCAAAAGTTGCACAACTTCCTCAAAAATTACACGAGTCTCCAAAATGGAAAGAGAAAGCCATTGTTGTAGGTGTTTTAAATCAATATGGCCTTAGTTTGAATGATATTGAAACTGAAAGAGAATATCGAGGCGATATGAATACTACTTATTACTTTAGGAATAAGAAAGATAAAAATCAAGATCCCAAAGAAGATTTAAATGGCTATTACCTTAGAGTCTATAGCAGAAATGGCAAAGCTTCAGATTTAGTATACTTAGAAAGTAGGGCTCTTAGATTGCTACAATCAAATGGATTGCCCACACCTAATCCAATTTCCAATCTAAATGGTGACAGTATATCTACTTTTGGCATAGGAAATAATGGAGATAGCGAAATATGGCTTGCAATGGTGACAGAAGAAATAGTTGGTCGCAATCCCAAGCATTATGATAAAATAGGTAAAAACCTTGCCGAAATTAGTGCTAAAATCCAGTCCAGCCTTTTTGAACTACCCACACCTCTGAATAAAGATCCTGATTATTCTCATATAAAGTATATTTGCTCTTCAGCTAGAGAAGTGATGAAAAATAACAGTAAAGACGAGATTGATTTTCAGTTAAAACTATATATATTCCGAGCTATATCAGAACTAGAGTTTTTGATTAAAAAATATGAAAATCTTGAAGTTGGTCATAATTTAACTCACGGTTTTTGTCATGGTGACTACCATTTATTGAACTTAATCGAAACTAAAGAGGGAGATAAACTATCCGTAATCGATTTTGACGATATCAGATGGAGACCAATTGCATTTTGCCTTGGAGGTTTGGTTTGGGGTATAGCAAAAAAAGCTCATTACATGCACGGCCCAGAAGAAGCAAAGCTGCAAACTAAGCAATTTTTAAAAACCTATTTAAAGACACTAAATAAGGATTTAACAACTCAAGATATATTATCAATAACCGACTTTGCTAAGATTAGGCAGCTGTATTTTTTATTGATGGCATATATAGATTATATTGATGGCTCGGATAGTATTAATACTCTACGAT
>JBBSJV010000066.1:0-8318 GCA_038256935.1 Patescibacteria group bacterium | reverse complement strand
GTAAACCGCCCAGTGTGTGGGCGTTTTTATTGTAAATACAAACTGATCTGTTGTCATAGACCTTGGCGACTGTAGAGCCTTGCAAAGCAAGGCGACGAACGGACGGGAACGGGAGGAAAGGAGGGAGTGAGAGGAGCCAAGGTCTTGACAACAGATCAGAGGACTTGGAGTTACGAATCGCTTAATTGTCAGCCGCTAGGTACTAGAGTATTGACATATATTAACCATTGATTAATCTTTAGCTCAACCAAAGGCTAACCTTTTATGACTGATGTATTAACCCTTGAAGCAACAGAAAGTAAATACCTGAGTAAAGAAGAATTGTCTGATATCCTTGGTATCTCAGTAAATACAATTCAGAAGTGGCTCAATAGCTACAAGGCTATTGAGGAGGACTTTAAGACTGTAGGAACGGGTAAAAAAATGTTCTCAACCATCTATATCACAAGACTATTAGAAAAGGTAAATAAAAAAGAATTGATTGATCAGCTTAATCAAAAGGTCAACCAAACATCAACCGAAAGCTTATCCAAAGATCAACCTAAGGTTGATATTACAAAAGACCCTACTTTCCAAATGGCATTGCAAGGCAAAGACGAGCTAATAGAAATACTAAAAAGTCAGCTCAATATTAAGGACAATCAGATTGAAGATCTTACCGATAGTTTAAAACAGCAACAGTATTTACATCTTGAATCAACCAAAGAGCTTAGAGCTTTGCAAACAAAGAAAAAACGTTTTTGGATCTTTGGTTAACCGAGGTTAACCTTGTCTCTGGGTGGGCTGGGAGAGAATACTTTCTTTTGCCCAACGGGTGGAGAGAACGTAATTTGAGGCACTCAAATCGAAAGTGTCTGAAAGACTTTTTCGGTGAAGCGGAATCAGCGTAGCTGACAAAAGATTGTGTGAACGGGGCTAACAAAACAGGGCTTTAGCCATCTACATATTGACAACAAATCCATAAAACACAATGGTTACGTAATGCGTTGTGTAATGATGACACAATCAAATGTATAATTATTATTTAATCTTAATATATGGCCAAGATAATCACTATTGCAACTCACAAGGGGGGCATGGGTAAGACCACCACAGCTAAAAATCTTGCAGTCTCTGCAAGCAGAAAAGGTAAAACTCTATTGATTGATTTAGACCCTCAAAGAAACCTTACCACATGGGTAGGGATAGAAGACTCTGAAAAGGATATATCATCATTCTTTAGAGGTGTTGAATTAGAAAAGTGTGTAGTACAAATAAAAGAGGGTTTGGATATCGTTCCGGGAGGGTTAAGAATGTCTAGGGTTAACCGTGAACTGGTGGGGCGAGCCAATCGTGAAAGAATATTAAAGAAAGGGCTTGAAAATATTCAGTCTTTTTATGACTATATAATCATTGATACTCCGCCTGATCTAGACGACACAGTTGCTAACGGCGTTGTAGTGGCAGATATTATTTTAGTCCCAGTTGCTCATGAGTCGGGGAGTACTGAGGGGTTATTGGATTTCAAGGAGTTTGCTCGTGAAGTCTTAGATAGAGACCCGAATGTCAAATACGTTCTAACGCAATTAAACAAGGCTAAAACAGTAATGTATGAGCATATTGTCGATTCTCTAAAGGAGTTAGGTTTTCATGATCAGTTACTGAGTACTGAGATTCCGATTGAGTCAGCTGTAGATCAATCCAACTCCGCCAAAGTGCTTCTGGAGGATTACGACAGCAAAGCCAAAAACATAGCAATGCACGATAAACTATTATTAGAATTAATTAAGTATGCCTAAAAAGAATAAACTACAACAAGCCTTAGCTGGAAAAAAGCGAAATCTCAAAGAGATTCAAGCCAAGACTCAAGAAGAGATGAAAGAGGTTATGGGTACCGATACTCTACATCAAGGTTTGAAGTATAAACGAACAAACTTCTACATAAGCTATAATAGTGATGCTCGTCTCGAAGATTTGTCTAAGAGGCTAAAACGACAAACTGGAGTCAACATTTCTAAAAGTTTGCTCGTCGAATTTGGAATAAAATTACTGGAAGAATACGACCAAGATAAATTATTAGTCGAAATAGAGAAGGAGGCCAAAGCAAGGGCTATTGACTTATTGTAAATTGACTCTACGTCCTTAAAACATAGTATAACTTAATACTAATACAATAGATTATTTACTGATTACGTAATCAGTTACGTAATGATTATACACTAGATTACGTAATGCATTAAGTACGATTAAACAGCGGTTTATAGGAAATAATGTTCTTGTTTTTTACTTGACATTTTGTAGTATTATCTTGTATATAAAAAGTATCTTATCGAAGGTGCGTAATTCAACAATACGTAGTAAACAGGGTAGTAAGACATTCTGTATTTCGTACTTGAGGTAAGATAAGGAATTGCGGATAATATCGTAAGATCATTATTAATTATCACTTGACAAATCTTGTCCTTAGGTGTATAGTTCTTTTGTCTTACTATCAAGTGCTGATGTTGAATTGCGCCCTTGATGCTCCGCGAAAGCGGAGTTTTTTTATTTGTAGTTCTGTAACTTAATTATAGCGATTATGCAGAAAAACCAAGTAAAAAAAATTCTTATCGATTTGGATTTATCCAAAAGAGTTCTAAGCTCTAACCCACGAACCAAGCTTGAGGCTGAAAGAGAACTCAAACTATCTCACAATATTTGTAGATCTTCAAAGGTTTTATTTAGACGCTCAAAGTTTACTGAAACAGGTCAGATTATATATCTCCAGAGAGGTCAGTATTTCACCACATACAGACTTTTAACCGATCTGTGGGGGTGTAGCTTCAAAGCGGCTAGATATCAGCTTCAAAAATGGAATAAAAGCAAGCTAATTACAACCTCTAAAGTCAAAGACCAAAAGGGTTTTGATCTAGGGCTAGTAATAAATTATAACCCCGTTTTTATTGAAAAAGATTGGGGCACCCGACAAAGTCCTAAATCTAGGCAAGTAAAAGGTACTAATTCATCACAAGGGGCACCCTTAAGTGTAAAGAATTTTCATAGAAAAACTACAAAAGAAGTTGTTTTTTTAAATGATATAGATTTTGGAAAAAGAGTAGTTGGTAAATTATTAAATCTAAATTTTTCACATTCAGAGATTGATAAACTGTATCTTAATTACAGTATTGATCAAATACTAGATTATCACAGATTATTAAAACTATCTAAGAAAGTAACCAATCCAAAAGCCTTTCTCAAAGCCTCGCTTAAATCTAAGTACAGTCTAAAATTGGTTAAAGACTGTCGAGAAGTTGAGAGAATCAAAGCAATGGAAGTTAGGAAGGGGCGAAATGAAGCTATTGAGAAATTAAAAATTGAGAAAGATAGACTACTACAAGAAGAGAGAAAGGCTCAAGTAGAACGAGAGAGGCAAAATAAAATTAACACCTGGTTACAAGATGCCAGTAATCGAGTTAAATATGAAAATGAAGCTTTGAATATCGTTGAGCAAGCCGAGTCAAACAAAGACATTAAGCCAACTATTGAGACTATTCAAAATCGATCTCTAACTAGATCAAATTACAAACATTACAAAGAGTTGTATGATAAAAAGATTGACCTACTAACACAAGAAGCTATCAAAACACTGGAAGCAGAGTATGCTAAAATCTATGTTGATTTAGTGAGGGCAGGGGATCTGACAGCAGACAAAATGAGTACGTTACTGAAACAAAAACATGATAGAATACTAGGAATAAAAACCTTGGATACAGCCACCGAAAAGACAATTAAGATTGCCGTGGTTCAGGAAATTCCAAGTTTGAATATAAAATTAGATACATGGCTTGATAACCAAATTGAGCAATCATCCAACCAAAAAACTACTACAGTAGACCAAGCGTTAGCAACCACTTCACAAGCCAATTCGTGGGGGATCGGTGAATCCGACCCGAACGGGCTTGTATCCCACGAATTGGCTTGTTCACTTCAAAAAACACCCTCGACAAATAGACGCATCAGCGTTTAGAATACTGCTTATATTTAATATGTCAATTTACGATAATTTTGAAAATTTTAACAGAAATCTCTATATTCCACAGACAACGATAGATAGTATTAAATATCGTTATGAACGGATAACTCAGCAATTGAATTTAGATTTTTACAACATAGATTCAAAAGTTAAAAATTCACTTTATGTCGGATCTTATGGGCGAGATACTGACATACACGTTAGTGATGTTGATGTACTGTTTCAAATACCTTACGAGACATATTCCCAATATAATTCATATGTTAGGAATGGGCAATCAGCACTATTACAAAGCGTCAAAAACTCAATACAAAAAACGTATAATACTACCCATATTAAAGGTGATGGACAAGTCGTTGGCTTGAATTTCAATGATGGAATTAATTTCGAGATTTTGCCTGCAGTATTATTAAAAGATGATAAAGGTTTTTGGTATCCTGATACTAATGATGGAGGATCTTGGAAAACAACAAATCCAAGAGCCGAGCGTAAAGCTATTCAAGAAGTAAATAATATTACGAATAAAAATCTTAAAAGGCTCTGTAGGATGACTAGAGCATGGAAATATGAAAGAGATGTTCCAATGGGTGGTTTACTTATAGACACAGTGTGTCATAACTTTATACTTCAGTGGGAGCACAACAAAGAATCTTATATGTTTTATGATCGGATGGTAAGAGATTTTTTTGAATACTTAATGAATCAAAAACCTGATCAAACATACTGGCTGGCACCAGGCTCAAATCAAAAAGTTTACAGAAAAGGAGGGTTTGAATACAAAGCAACGCAGGCGTATAATTTGTGCCTAGAAGCAATAGAAGATGAAGAGGCGAAATATGAATATAGTGCTAATAAAAAGTGGAGAGAAATCTTTGGAAATAAATTTTAACACATTATGAACCATAATCTACCAGTTGCAAGACAACAATTTACTCAATCAGTGTTTAATCATAAAATTCAAGAAGTCGGTAGAGAGTATGCACTAAAATGGTCTTTCCGCTACAAATGGTTTAATATTGCATTATCAGTGGTTTTGACCTTAATCCTATTGTGTTTACAGTTTTGGTTTAAAAATAATGATTTTATAAGTACGATGGGCGTAATCTTAACAGTATTCCAACTTACTTTCTTTATCATCACCCTACAGTTTAATTTTGACGAAAAAACCAATAGACATCGTGAATCTGCTAACTTATTCAGAGAGTTAAGAGATAGCTACTTGATACTAATTAGTAATGTGAAAAATAACCCCAAAGGAGATTTCAATAGCGAATTATCAAGATTAAATGAGAAATACTCTTTTGTAGCCAATTCTGCACCAGAAACTAACGCTAAAGCCTACATTGAGACACAAAAAAGGCTCGGAACAGTAAGTTTACCAAACTCAGGCCAATATAGTTGGTCAGATACAGAAATAGACTCTTTTTTACCAAGTGAACTAAAATCGCTTCATTCCATAGAAAATCCATAACAGATAAAATCGTAAAATTATGATACTAATATTAAGTAGCTGAAATTTTTTGACTAAAATCACTCGCTTCATCAGCATGTAATCATGATAAATAAAATCTATATAGAGCCAGAAACAAATAAAAACTATTTTACCGGGGATCAGATTACACTTGGTTCATTTCTAGGTGAGCAAAATATTGAAGTTGTTTTCAAAGATGAAGAATATACTGGAACAAAAGAGCTTTTCAGCGATCAAATAATACTAGGAAATATTGTTATCCCTGTGACCGTAATCACGACTGTTGCACAATTTTTAAGTGCCCCAGAAAACCAGCAATTTATAATAAACCTTCTTGATACAATCCATAAAATACTTGGCAACGATAATAAAAGAGAAGTAAGATTTTCTGTTATTGAATACTCTGAAACTTCTGATAAAAGAGAATTTATCATCAAGGATTTTGAGGGAAGTCAAGAAAGCTTAACTAAATTAATGAATGAAATTAAAAAGTGACAAAGTTGCAGCATATATAAAACATCTAAGCATCAAAGACTTAAATAAACCAGTTTTAAAGATATTTAAATCGAAATTCAAAAAAATAACTATAGTTGTTAAAAATGACAAGAATGCCATTAGTATCACTGAGGATGAACTTCAAGAGCGATATAAAGATTGGGTTTGGATGATAGTTAAAGCGTTTAAGGCAAAATACTATCTACTTCTAGGGATCAAGCATTTACAGCAAAATGACTATCTGGAAGCATGGCATGATTTTGTGGACGCTGAGAAAGGATTCGAAGACATTTTAAGATTGTTTAGTGTAAATGAGTGGGGGTTTCTCAATATCGATAAGCTTCTGAAAATCACTACAGGCTACATGCAATTAATAAACTATACGGGTAGATTAATTTTTACGAGCATAGGAATGAAAGTAATAGATTATCAGTGTTCAATTTGTGGGAAAAAATATGGTAAAATGGCAAGTTGTGGGCATTATTATGATAAATTTTACAATGGGGAGATATGCTATAAAAGAATAAATGAATTTGATTGGGAGGAGCAGTCGCTCGTCTATAGACCAAGAAACAAACATTGTATAATGCAAAAAATTAATGGAGAGCATTTCAATCAGCATTTTGATTTTAGCCATGTTGATTTTTTCGTTGAAAACACGCCTAATGTGCTTATAGACTTCATAATTTATGAATCTAGAAAGAAACTAAACTTGCGAGTCAATCCTTGTACGATCTACGGTGACAAAATACCATTAGATCATTTTAAAAATATAGGATTTAATGGTCAGTTCAAAGCAATGGAAGTAGATAAAATAAAGCCAGGTAAGTTGGTTTTAGAAATGACCATTTGGAGAGAGTATAGACTATAGGGTACCAATTAGGTCAATCCAAACAAAAAGTACTCCTCGGCATCCTGTAGCTTCTTTTTACGTTTCTCAAAAAGCTTATCGACTGGTTCGCCGTATTTCTCGAGGGTTTCATCACTCAGCTTTTGAAGCCTCTTTTTATCGTTAATCTCAGCAAACTCTGTTCTGTAATCCATTGTTTTAAAGCTTAATAATGCCCTTCCTTTGGCTCCTTGATTTTGGATGGTTCTTAGGAATCCATGGAATGGGGGTAGGTTTGAAATGTCTCTTGATTGAATTTCACCACCGAATAATCCGACAATTTCTTTGACTTCCTGCTGGTTACCCATATTGAAAATAAGGGTTGAGCCGACGTTACCAAGTACTGAGTTTAAGAATTTTTGAGATACTTGGTTTAGATATTGATGAGCTAAAATAAGACTAGCTCCGTATTTTCTAGCCTCTGATAGCATCCGAGGGAGTAGGGGGCTTTCTGCTTCCTGCATCTCATCTATTATAATCTGAACCTTTTCGCTTTCATTTTCAGGGTCATAGCTTTGCTGGACGTATGCCCATGTCTGAGACAATAAGAGCTTAGTTATCATCTTTTTGGATATATTACCAAAGCCAGTTTCTGATATTGGAATAAGTACTTTCTTGTTTTCACGTATAAAATCAGCTATTCTAAAGCCATTTCCTTCAAAGACAGGCAAAATAGTATCGGTAAGTAGGTTTGAAAATCGATTATCAACACCGTCTAATATCCCTTTATTGATCATATAATCTTTAATCTCATGTTCCCATTTAAAAGCAATATTCTTATCACCATAATGGAGAAATACTTGCTCAATTACGCCACGGTATTTGTAGGAATCTCGGAGGATATAAGGTAAGTCGGGTAGGGTGATTTGACGCTCTTTTACTATTTGCTCTGCTTTGTCAGAATCGATTTTGATTACCTCGACTAAGTATTTGTAATAGGCATCTGCAAAATGCACACCTGTTGAGATAAGAAGTTTTAAGAGTTTTTTAATCGAAGTACCCAAATCACCATCTTTTGCTTCCTGTTCAAGAATAGTCAAAATATCCTCAGTCAAAGTATCCTTCTGAATGTCTGTAGTTCGAAAGCTAAATAATGGATTAAAGGTAATTTTTCTTTCCGTGCTTCCTTGGTTGGCCTTGGTTAACCCTCCAATCTTAAAATAGATTACATCCGTTAAATCAGGCAATCTTGCTGCAATCATTTGTAGATCAACCTCGTGAGGGTCAAAGAAGATAAGTGACTTGTCTCTATCTTCACAAGCTGAAAGAGCAGTGCGAATAAGGACAGTACTTTTACCTGAACCCGTAGAACCCAGAACGTATAAATGCCTCCTTAGATTTTCTTTTGGAAAATATATCCTCCTTTCTTCCCCTGTTGCGATATGAGATGTACCAATCAGAAGTTTGTCCTCCCCATCTTCCAAGAACTCAGGAGTACTTTCAATTATTAATGACTTATTAGGTTTATAATT
>JBBSJV010000065.1:0-8419 GCA_038256935.1 Patescibacteria group bacterium | reverse complement strand
GATTTGGATTAAGCTTCTTTTCAGTGCGGTAATACTGTATTTTTTCTCTATCAAGAGAAGTAAGTCTAAAGTATTTTTTCTTCATACAACAATTGTAACATATAGTAGTTATTTTGTTGCATTAGATTGTTGGGGGGAAGAATTAAATTTTTTATGTTCACAACCAGACATCAAATTTCAATTATTGCACCGATAGATAAAGTATGGCAGGCTATAACAGATTCAAAATCAATTGAAAAATATACTAAAGGCATGAAGGTTGAAACTGATTGGCAGGAAGGTTCCAAAATTGTGTATACAATGTACAATGAAGACGGAGAAGTGGTTGAATGGGAGGGTATGATTATGATTCGGTCTGGTGTTATAGAGACCCTTGAACCACATGAGAAAATAAAGTTTGTGTATGAACCAGGATCTGGTATACAAAGTGAAGTTTATAAACTATCAGCACTAGACAGAGATATTAGCATGCTAATTCTGGATCAGGTCTTAGATTCTAAAGAAGTCGCTGACAAATACGTTGAAGGTAATGAATACACAATCAAGTCTATTAAAGACTTTGTGGAGGCCAAAACTTTAAATCTAAATTCATAACTACGACTATAATCTAGGATTTTAAATTTCATGCAAAATATAACTAGGTTTTATCTCTTCCTAGCAGCTCTTTGCGGCAACATTGGTCTGTGATTTACTGGTCTTTGCTGAGCAACTTTAGGTGGCAGCTGAGTCGTATTGGTGTTGTTTGCAGAATTATTTGCAACTGCTGCTGATGGAGGAGTCGCAGGTTTTTTATTTTTGGATTGTTTTCGCTGTGATGTTTTGGACATAATTTCGATATATTCTGGTTTTAAATCATTTTAATCTTGTTAGCTTGAGTTAAAATTGTCAATTAAGGTTTTTTTGGCTTATACAATATTTAGAATATCTGATAGTTGATCGACTTTTCCAACAGCCAACTTCTCAATTTCTAAATGCTCTTCCATATTTACTGCAATACCTGGTATGATTTTGAAAAGTTCAAGATCGCTATCACCATCTCCTACTGCAAAGCACTCTTTTTTAGAAATATTATTCTTCCAGACAAATATCTCAAATTGCTCTTTTTTTTCAGTGCTTGCTGAGGATAATATACAAAGCTTTCTAGATTTTTTTCACTATCCCATTTAAGCTCAGTATTTGCATAATACTCATCCACGCCTAGCTTGCCAGCAACTGATTCAATGTACAAATCTGCAGCTCCAGAAATTAGACATATTTTGTATCTTTTTTGTAGTTCTGTTATCGTTGATACAGCATCGATTCGAAGTGACCAACTTTCAAACATTTTCTGCATATATTCATAATTGGCGTTACCTGTAGATCTCCAGACATTAGTCAGCAAATCAATAGCCTGTTGTAACTGAAGTTTCCCACTTGTCAGGTCATTGAATATTAGCTCATGCTTTGATCTATTAGCCCCCAACCCTTCCGTGATTTTATACCAAGAAATATCCTCTGTTAAAGTACCATCTACATCAAATATTATAGCTTTGTATACATTTCTTTTTATTTTATCATGAAAACGTGAAAAAGTTATTTGCTTGTTTGCTTCTAAATTCTGCGACGTCATAAAATTCCTTAATACTTTACCAATCTGCCCTACTTGTAAATTAATGAACTAAGTCTAATCAAAAGTTGTATTAATGAGTTAAAATGTCAACAATCTATTACTAAATCACCTCAAAAACTTTTCAAAAGTAGCAGCATTTGGAATTACCTGCACTTTGTCTCCAATCACAATAGCTAAATCAAATTGAACTAAGAGAGATTTATATGTTTTACCCTCAGTCAATAAAAAATGTTGCAGGCTTGAATACAAATGTTTGAGCTTAGAGTCTGGGATAAGCCCCTCTACAAACCCGCCTGATAGACTTTTACGGCGTTTACACTCTATCAAGTATAAGATGTTGTTTTTGGTCATTAGCAGGTCAATCTCACCAAGTCTACCCCTACCTGTGTCTCTGCGGTATTCATAATTTTGGACAACTAGAGTATAACCATTTTCTTTGTAGTAATTAAGAGCTAATAACTCTCCTTCATCCCCGTATTCTCTAAAAGACATTTTTAAATAAAAAATTATAATACTGTGCTTTACAAATTGTGAATGTGAACGGTTTGATTAAATGTAACAAAGCAAGTTATTTTATCTCAAAAACTTTAAATAGTATTCTAGATGTCAAAATAATTGTATACAATTTTAGTGTTATTCTCAGCCCGTACCAGGGTCAAATAAATTCAGGGTGACATGTGGATTATTCAGTTGAAAAATGGCGACGCGGTGGCCACTTCTACGGAAACAATAAAAAAGGAGGCCAGATGACCTCCTAAAGTTGTGAAAATAAAATAAATTAATCACTTACCACTTCAGCAGCTGGTGCCTCATCTGTTTTTTTATGTCTTGGAGTTTGCTTTTCAGATTCTGCCTGAGGAATAGGGTTAATCATGTCAGGAGTTTCTAGATCTTCTAGAGTCTGACGTGTTTTTCTAGCTTTTGCTTTCTTAGCTTTTCCAGAATTATCTTGAACTTTAGCAAGTCTAGCTTGGAATTTCTCAATTCTTCCTGCAGTATCCATTACTACATCTTGACCTGTGTAAAACGGGTGACAATTCCCACATACCTCCACAGTCATGGTTTCTACTGAAGAAAAAAGAGTGTATTCGCTGTTGCAATTTGAGCATTTAATTAATGCTTGATCGTAATAAGTTGCTGTTTTTTGAGCCATATTGGTGATATTCTTATAATTTTAAGTTTAAATTTGGATTCTTGTCAATAGTATCTTAGACAATTTTTGCTTTACTTAGCTCGCTATTAACGGGTTTAAATTCTATTCCCCTACCCTCAAAGAACTTTGGTAAGAACTCTACATAAGTCAAACGAAGTGGATTGATATAGGCTCCAAAAAGGGATAAAACAAAGTTAAAGCCGTGCCCAACAACAAGTAGGATAACTGCTGCTAGCAAGCCAAAAATTGGGCCAAATCCATCATACATCATACCAGCAATTAGATTTACAATGGCAGCAATTACACCACCAGTTAGACCAATTGCAATGATACGAGTAAAGGAGACTAAATCAGCTCCTAACTGTACTAGGCCATATAGACCATATTTACCGAATAAGAAGGCTAAAATCTTCCCCATAAAATCATTTGCTTCATTAAAGAATAAGATCATCAAAAGCCCTACTCCAAGAGCTACAAATGCAGGTGTAGCTAGACTTCCTCCAATATTTAGAGCAACTATTGCAAAGATAAGTGAAGATAAAAACACAATCCAAGACACAGCTGCCAAGGCTACTTTATAATCTCTAGCTTTAAAGGCTGAGCTGATTCTAAGCACATAAGCTGCTAATGCATTTAGGAAACCTAAAAATAGTGCAATCACCATCATGGCTACAATTGGACTCAAATCTCCGATTACTCGATTAATTGGTGGGATAAATGTTCCGCCTGGAGTGATGCTAATTACATTAATGATTTGGAAGTTTTGGAAAAATTCGTTGATTCCAGTTTGCCCAGTTAAATTTACAAAGAAGCTACTTCCAAAAAAATCTCCAGCATAAGAGTTTGTCAGAACTCCATAGAAAATAGTAACTAGTCCTGCTTGGAAAAACAGTCTAAACATTTGCTCAAATTGTTTTTTGAGAGGTTTGAAGAACAAGAAATATCCAGTAAATAAGCTAACTAAAGCCCCATAAAAAGCATCTCCAAGACAAAAAGCAAAGAATACCATGTAAAAAATAGATAGTAGAGTTGAAGGATCTGCTTCTTTTTCATCGATAGTTCCTACAGCTTGGGCTACATTTTTGAATGGTTTGATACTCACTGACTGATCCCATTTGATAATATCGTAAGGCCAAGATGTTTCTTCGGCTGTCATAGCGTGTTCAACAACGTATTTTTCAAAGGAATCTTTATTGCTTTTAGGAATGGCCACCATCAAAAACTTGGCTTTACCATCACCTGATACTTTAAATTCTCTCATTCTAGTTTCTTGCACTTTCATCTGGATTTCTAAATACCCGTGCAAAGTGCAGAGTTTGTGTTGAGTCTGAGAAGTCAATTGATCGTTTATGAGATAGTCACTAAGAGCTGATCTAAGATTTTGGACCTGACCTTCCAGCTCAACTAAGACTTCATCCACTGGTTTATAAACTTCTGATAGATTGTGCTGTGATAAAAACTCTTTGAGTATACTAAGATTACCTTCATCGACCACAACTACTTGATAAATATCAATACTTTCACTGTGAATATGAGGCAGGCTAACTTCAGATGGTATAGCAATGTCTTGTTCTTGCAATTCTAAAAGGACGGAGTGGATATAGCTTTCAAAGTCTTTTGTAATATTTCCAGCGTTTCTTCCTAACAAAACTACTTTTCCAGGGTTAGTAGTAACACAATTTTCAATGCTGCCGATTTGTTGTTTGGATTTATAAAATAGATTTAGATCATTGGCTACAGTTAACCATTCACTATGGGTGGATTTCATTTCTTGAACTTCACCATAAGTAACTGCTCTGCGATCATCAAGAAAAGCAGCAAACATACCTTTTTTCTCATTTTTAGTGGCTAACACTTGGTCAACAAGTTCGATTTGCTGATTTAAATCATTTTCAATTTTATCTTGAATAAACTCAGCTTCTTGCCATTCACTTCCTAAATCAATAGGGTTAAGTACCTGTAAAGGAATCTGGCTTATAAACAAATCATTTATAAATTGGTTAGCTGAGACTCCTGAAAGATTGAGTATGTAAGTATGTGCTTTTTGAACGGACATGTATTTCTTTTAATTAGACTGCGAGCTTGAAAAGTGTGTTTAGGGCCTGGTCGATGTCTTTGTCTGTGATTTTTAGATCTATATCGCTGATACTAAGATTTAACCCACTTGGAGAAAATCCTCTCAAGCTACTTGAAACCTGATCAGAAATATCGTTTTTATTGAGCTCAAAAGCTAAGCCTAATTCTAATTTTTGCTTTTCAAGAGTTTCTTTTCTCTCTTTTAATTCAGCAACTAAGCTTTCTAACTCCTCGATGTATTGGTCAAAATTTTTATAAGACATAATTATTTAAATATTTTAATTAAGGTAGCTTTTTCGAAATTATCTTTCTCCATAAGCATCATCTTTACGTATTTTAGGTCACCATTGGTATTTTCGATTTTTCTCTCAAGATTTATGATTTGCCTGCTTGTTTTTTTGATTTCAGCGGCTACTCTGAGGATATTGATTCTTTTTTGTCCTAGTAAGACAAGCTTTGGAAAAAGATAATTGAAATGAGTGAAGGTTTTTATTAAAGCTGGCTTTAGGTTACTATTACCTAAAACTTGCATGTTGATTTTAAGTAAAGTTACATACACTCCAGAGATTCTTTTACGGTTGATACTTAAATGGTATTTGGGATCTACTTGAAATGAATTACTGATACTATCCCCGCTCATAAATCTTGTGGCCACTCTATAATTTGTAACGACGGTGTTCAAATACTCTCTCAATTCAATTTCTAGGCTTTTGCCTTCATTAGCCATTTCCAAAAAAGTAACGATAAGTCCAGTTCTTTTTTCTTTCAACAATTTATAACCATTGGCTAACAGTTTTTTCTGGCCTTTCAATAGTATCAGATTTTGCTTGTTTGGAGCGATCATAATTGGCAGGTGCTGGTAGCGTTAACTAACAACACGTTTAACTCAATAAACAAAGGAAAATCGAAATTTGTCAACTAATTTTAAGTTATTGATAAAGTTACTATTTTTTACGTTGTTTTAACCGTTGCAATTTATCCATTAGCTTGGCTTTAATGCCATCAGTATCAGCTGATTTAGTTGATTGAAGTAAGTTACTTGCAGCCACTGTTTTTTTAACCTTTTTTGATGGGACCATATGCACTAGAGTTGCAACACTATCAATATCCAGTATTGAATCTGATGTATCAATTGGCACATCCAATCCCCTATGCCTGAGAGCCCAGTACTGGATTTTTTGTATTCTAATTTGTGATTTAGGTTGGTAAAATTTGTGTAGAAATGGAGTTATAAAATTTGCTGAAATTGCAAAGTCATTTCCTTTGTAAGTATAATTAGTAGCTGATTCTTTCACCTTGCTAAAATGTTGATAACCTGTGGATAACTTTTTGAGAAACTCATTAAAATATTTTTCCACTAAATGCAATTCTGATTTCTTTCCTTTTAGATAAAAAACAGCTAGTCTGAGATGGGTTTGAAAATGAGGCTTGAGGATTTTTTCTTGGGAAATTTCTAATACATGCTTGTTTTCTGATTCTTGTAAGGTTACACTTTTGATATCTTTTGGATCTGAGTCAACCAGCACTTGGGAGTCAGAGTCTTGCAAATCAAGTATTTGATTATTCCAGCTATCAATGTAATTTTCAAGCGAAACAGGTACAAAAATTGACTGAACGACTACGGTCATGTCTTTATCAAGACCAATAATATCTTTTCCAAAGCTAGAAAAAGGCAGGTCGCCGGTCAAAGTTTCTGGATCGATTAGAGGGTACAAATTGCTCCCTGATAACTCATAGGAACTTGCAAAAAACTCTTTATACGGGCCAAGGCCAATATTTTTGGACCAATTTTGCGGCCATTTAAATAGCGGATCAATAGTTTTTGTAACTTTTAGTGAGTCAAGGTTTTGGTTTACATATTTATAGACTTTCCCTGACATTTGTTTAGGCATCGATAGATACCATTCGATCTCACCGTTTCTAATAATCACCTCTTGAGAAATTATGTTTTCACACTGACTAGACTGTACATCTTCAAGATCTAAATTTTGGCTTATAAACTGCCACAATTGCTTGATTTGTTCAGGATCAAAATCATCTTTTAAATGAAATTTTAAACTACTTGATACTTCCCAAAAGCTTGTAAACTGCATGGCTTTAATCTCTGAAGAGCGAAAAAGTATCTCCATGATTTTGACTCCAAAAATATAAAAACCACCTAATATATATA
Source organism: Patescibacteria group bacterium (assembly GCA_038256935.1). Lineage (GTDB taxonomy): Bacteria > Patescibacteriota > JACMRA01 > JACMRA01 > JACMRA01 > JBBSJV01. Next base: position 1,411 of record JBBSJV010000065.1, on the reverse strand, counting down.
CTAAGCCTATTGTAAATATCAACTGCTGGAAAATCGATTCGACTCGTAATGAATACAAAATCAACCAGAAAAATAGCATCAAAGGTAGAGCAACAATAAGAAGCAGTTTTAATAAAAATACCAAAACTGCGATCCCCACCTTTATCAGATCTTCATTACTAATCATCAATTCTTAATATGCCACAAAATTAGCTTTTAAGCAATGATGTCCAATCACTAGCAAATTTATCAAGTCCCTTACTGGTCAACTCGTGATAAATATCTACTTTTTCCCAAGTTTCCTGATGCTCTAAATCTAAATATGGGATATGTTCTAAATTAGGGTTTGGCGAGTATGTAAAATCACTTTCAGTCTCAACCCATTCTTTGATTGCAGTCAAAGGTAGTGTAAGAATATCTACCTTATTATCAATACAGGCTTTAATATGGTCTTTATGTCTGATACTTGCTGCCAAAACTTGTACTTTTGATCCCACTTGAGCGAAATACTTTTGGATATTAAACACAGCATCTAATCCATTGAGCCCGAGATCATCTAATCTACCAATAAATGGTGAAATAAAAACATCACCAGAGCTAGCTAGACTTGTCGTTGCAAGGTGCACCGCTTGAGCCTGTCTTTGATTAAACACCAGAGTCATATTTACTCTACCCCCTGATTTTACAAAGGTTTCAGCTGCAACCAGCCCTGCTTTGATAGTAGGGAATTTGATATGAGCATTTGGAATCCAAGTATACATGATTTCTGCTTGTTTTAACAGATCTTTTGCTGTACTTTCTTTATCGGCATAGACCTCGATAGAAACAGAACCATCAGGAATAAGAACAGATATTTCTTTAATGATTTCTTTGTACACATCAATTAACTCAGCTTCACTAAATTTATTACCGTTATTTACATAATCAACTACCCTAGAGCTTTTGGCTACAAGACTTGGGTTTGTCGTTTGCCCATCTAGTTTTCCAAGTAGTTTAATAGCTTCGATGGTTTCAATAGGGTCTCCTGAATCAAGTAAAACTTTTGAACTTCCAAAATTATTAGACATATGCTTTGAGATTACTTCATTGTATAGATTTTGGTCAATGGGATTGGATTGATTATTGAACATGTTATTTCGAACGCGGTGTGAAATCCCTTGGGGTGGGTGAATAAAAAAATTAAATATATAGCTAACCCACATCTAACCTAGACACTTGCCCCCAAAACTCGCAAGCCTTTTAATCCTTATTTTATCTATAATGCTACTGAAACAGTTGTGGACTGCGTTGTCTAGGTCATGTATGGCTTAGCTATAAATATGCCGTCACCCTGAATTTAACCGGCTTTCCCTGAAAATTTGTAATTTTGAGGGTGGTGTTATTTCAGGGTCTATTCTGAACACTCCAATAGATACTGAAACAAGTTCAGTAT
>JBBSJV010000064.1:0-8472 GCA_038256935.1 Patescibacteria group bacterium | reverse complement strand
CGCTGACAATTTTAATCTGTCATACTGAACTCGTTTCAGTATCTTTTCTCTATTAATATAAGTAACAGACCCTGAAATAAATTCAGGGTGATACACAGATTCTGTCATTAAAATAATTAACATCTACAGGGATGACACACGGATTTTGTCATTAAAATAATTAACATCTACAATCCTGAACTTGTTACGGGATCCTCTGTGGTGGCTGGATAATTTTAGAGGGAAGCTAAAGCGTACCCCTACCTCATATTTACCTTCAAGGCGGGTTTCATGTCATCTCGAAGTGTATCTGAGAGATCCCATAGGGTGGCTGGATTAAAAATCAAATCGCTAAGTCATCCTGCACTTAGTTAGCGGGATCCCTTGTGGTGGCTAAATTAAAGCCAATTAACACTAAGCTGTCATACTGAACTCGTTTCAGTATCTAGTTTACTTACTAATAATCAAAAAAATTTAATTTTCACATACTTTTTAAAAATGAAGAGGGCGTCGGAGTTACTTTAACTCACGAGAGTATGAGACTGGAAAAAGGTGATTTCAATTTATTATTAAGAAATAGTATTGAAACTATTCAATCAAGTTTATTAAGTCCGTCTAATTTATACGATAGCTGGGGTAATTATTTTGAAGATAAACCCGAATTCACTTCTTGGCATCAGCAAATAGATTTTCAAAATGAACCTACTTTTAACTACATTAGACAAGAGTTTTTAAATGACGAAGCCAGAATATTTCGGGACTCAAATCTAAATCAAGTTCTGTTTTCAGCTATAAAAAATGGCACTCCACTCATTAACTGGGTTGATGGTTGTAAAGAATTAATAAAATCTTACTCCGATACAGACACTGGCTTATATTCCCCTATTCAAATTCTTTCAGAACAGTACATTGAAAGTTTAATTAGTCTCATTTTTAGACATAGATCTAGATTATCAAAATTGATAAGGACTATTGAAAATGATGGTAAGACAGAATACAGTTCGCCAGAAATACTTAAAATAATCTTTCCAATAAAACCTACTCCCCAATCTCCAAAAGTGCTTTAGATAATTCCTCTTTACTAAGTGCTTTGCCGTGCCAATTTGGTTGATTTTCTATAAAACTAACACCCTTGCCTTTGAGAGTTTGAGCTACTATCATCTTTGGGTTTGTTGATTCTTTATCATCAATTATTTCTTGATAAGTTTGGGTGATCTGTTCTAGATCATGACCATCAATGATGTAGGTATCCCAGCCAAAACTGCTGCATTTGTTAGCATAGTTATCAATATCATGTCCATACATTGTCTCACCTCTCTGGCCTAATCTATTCACATCGATAATTCCAATAAGATTATTTAATTGATTATGAGCAGCCAGTTGCATCGCCTCCCAAACTGATCCTTCGGCCATTTCCGAATCCCCCATCAGAACCCAAGTTTTAAATTCTCTATTATCTTTTTTAACCCCCATCTTACTAGCGAGTGCAAGCCCTACCCCGACCCCAAGACCTTGACCAAGGCTACCTGTAGCTGCTTCTGTGTAATCAAATCTCATAGTTGGATGCCCTTCAAGTTTAGAATCAAATTGTCTAAGCGTCACCAACTCCTCTTCACTAATAGCGCCTGTGAGGGTATACAAAGCGTACAGCAGCGGACTAGCATGGCCTTTGGAAAAGATAATTCTATCATTTTCTGGATTACTTGGTTCATCAAGATCAGTTTCAAAATACCCACCAAACAATAGAGTTGTAATCAAATCTGTAGCTGATAAAGAAGAGCTAGGGTGTCCTGTCCCACTGGCTGTAGTAGACTCTAGAATATACTTTCTAACTCTTTTGGTTAAACCATTTAATTCTGAGATTGAGATATTTGCCATATTCTCTAAATCTAGTTTCTAGCTCGCACCCTGTCAAGAGCGAATACTAACCTTCCCGTCTTCCATATAAAATACTTGCTTCGCATTTATTAGATTACTTTCGTCATGAGTTACCACAATCACACAAACATCTTGTGCAAGTTTTTCTAATAATCTTACTATATCTTTGCCTCGTTTGTGATCTAAACTTGCTGTAGGCTCATCTACAAAAAGCACTCTAGGTTTATTAGCCACAGCTCTAGCTAGAGCTACTCGTTGTTTCTGACCACCTGACAATTGATGCAAAAAGCGATCCCTAAGATCAAACAGATCCAATTCGAGAAGTAGATCTTGGACATATTTTCTGCTGTGGCTGTCTTTTTTACCTGTTCCCAAATAAATATTTTCGGCTACCGTCAGATAAGGTACTAAGAAATGAAATTGAAAGACAAACCCTATTTCTTGCCTTCTAAAATCTAACCCAAGCTCTTCAAGGTCCACATTTTGATACTTTACAACCCCTTCAGTGGGAGATTTTATCCCAGATAATAAGTATAACAGTGAAGACTTTCCAGACCCAGAAGGCCCTAGTATTCCGTATAATCCAGCTTTTTCCAGTTCTAGGCTTACATCATTGACAGGAGATATGACTTTATCGCCGTCGATATAATTAAGGGTTAAGTTATTAGCTTGTAAAAACATATCAATTATTTCGGTTTTCAATTATAAAAATGGGGTCTAAGTTTTTCATCTGGAAGATGGTAAGTAAGGTATAACTTATAAAAGTTACAATTGGCATGGGGATAGCAAACCAGAATACTTGGCTTGTAAATGGGGTGACCTGAGAGATTGCAAGTGGGGCAAATAGGTATATATTTACTAAACTTGATATTGTGGATACAGCCCCAAAACCAATTGCTGTGAATAAACTAAGCATTAGTAAATTTTCTAAGATGATCTTGATGGTAATTCTTGTTCTAGTGTAACCAAGGGCGAGTAAAATACCAATTTCTTGTTGCCTTTGCAGTAGTAATATGATATTTAAAAAAGCCAAAGATAGTGAGACGGTCACGATCAAAATTGAATTAATCAAAGTCACAATGGTATCAATCATGGCAAACTCATCACCAAAGAATTTTTTGTCTACTTCAAAAGTTGAAATCTTGACTTGGTCTTTAAAGTCTCCAGCAATTGATGCAAACTGATTTTCCAGCTGTCCTTGATAACCGTCTTTTGGATGCACAAAATAACTCCAAGAATTAGACTCTTCCCCCACCACTGTGTCAAGATTAGCAATGGCTCCAATTGTCTCTCCGTTAGAAAGGATTCCCACTACTTTGTATCTACCACTCAAATAATCACTCCCCACGCTACTTCCAATCTCATCACCAATTTCAACTCTACGGTTACTAGCTAGGTTTTGGGTCAATACTATCTCATTTGAATTGGGTTCAGGTAATTTCCCTTCCAAAAGCTCCCAATCCATTTCCTGCATAAATGGCACATAGTCGCTATCTTGCAAAAAAGCCACATAACTATAGATACTTCCAAAGGATGAATTATAAGTAACGTACTGAAAATAGCCTTTATAATAATAGTCAACAGAGCTTAAATTATCCAATTTTGTCTCAACTTCCAAAAAACTTCGATTTCCAAAATTTCCATTAAAATCAATCTGGAAAAAACTTTTTCTATAATTTACTATCTTTTCAATGTCTTTTTCAATCGACATCATGATGACTTTTGGAGACAAAATAGTAATCATTGATACCACTAGAATCACACCAATAGCCAAGACCTTGATTTTGTTTCGTAAAAAATAAGTAAATGGCGATAATGGTTTTCTCATTTTTTGCTCTCTTTTGTTAATTGACCTAGTTTAACAATACTTTATAAGTTTGTCTAATATATTTTCAATTATGATACTGCAGTAACAATACTAAAATTTAATCAAATTTTTTTTAGTAAAACAAAGCATAACAGTTAGCAACCATAAATATTACTTGCCAAAATCTCAGAAATATTTTAGGCTAAATATATAGTATATATAGCAACTTACTAATTTTGTTTCCACAATAAAATACATAAGCTAACTGTGCTTTATAGTCAGCAAGATTTATGAAATACTGATTTCTAAACATGCATAAAAGCATTCTTAGTACACAATATATAGACAAACAGAGCTTAATTTACAAACACAATTTATCAATTACAACCATAATTATTATGTCAGCCCTTCCAAAATTTGATTCCAGAGCCAAAAATGCTTTAGCTATAGCTCAACAAATTGCTATTCAGCTCGGTCACACCTATATTGGTAGTGAGCATTTGTTATTTGGGATTCTCTCTCAGCCTCAAGACGGACTACCTTTTCAAATGGCCTTTATAGATAATATTTCCAATCAAGAGCTATTAGATATTATCCGCAGACAAGGATTTGAAAAATTCCAACAAAAAAGCCTCAATAAATCAGAAGGTGACCAAGCCTTTTTACCAGAGATTACCCAAGAACTACAAACTTGTTTGGACAGCGCTATTCGTATTGCTGAAAACTTTAGCTATTCCTACATCGGTATCGAGCATTTGATTTATGGTATATTAGATACTAAAGCTAGTCATGGCCAGCAAATCATGAATCTTACTGAATCTAGTAGTAGTAAATTAAAAGAAATCTTAAACTCAATCTTTGTCTCCTACAGCCAAGGTCTCCAGCCTGATAGTAATATCAAAAATATTGACAGTTTAAACGGGGCTAAACCCAATAAGAAATCACGAGGTAGTAGAGACTCAGTGCTAGAATTTTTCACTACTAACGTCAATCAAAGAGTATCTACAGAAAAAGACTTTCAGCTCATCCAAAGAGAAAAAGAGGTTGATCGTATCATCCAAGTCTTATCTAGAAAAAACAAAAACAATCCTATAATTTTAGGAGAACCTGGGGTTGGAAAAACAGCTTTAGTCGAAGGGCTGGCTAAAAAAATCAATTCTGGAAATGTGCCTGAATGGTTACAAGATAAAAAGGTTTTAAGCTTAGATCTTGGTAATCTGGTAGCAGGTTCAGTATTTAGAGGTGAATTTGAACAAAGACTCAAAGCCATTATTGAAGAAATCATTGAAGCCAAAGATATTATACTCTTTATTGATGAGATCCACGCCGCTATTGGTGCTGGGGGAAGTAATCAAAACGGACCAGACTTTAACTCCATGATCAAGCCAGCTTTAGCAAGAGGTGAAGTCAGTATCATTGGAGCCACCACTGAGGATGAATACCGAACTATCATCAAAAAAGATAAAGCTTTTGAACGTAGATTCCAACCAATCAGACTAGACGAACCTGATGAAAGCCAAACTATCACTATCATCAAAGGAATCAAGGCTATGTATGAAAACTACCATTCTACAATATTACCTGATGAATTAGTCCCTGAATTAGTATCACTAGCTGACAGGTTTATCCCAGAAAGATTTAACCCTGATAAATCAATTGATGTCTTAGATGAGGTACTTGTAAGGTGCAGAATCCAGGCTGCTCAAAGGCAATTGCAAGACAAACAAAAGGAAGAAGAGTGGGTAGATATTGAAAAAAGGATTTTAGACCTAATTAAGAAAAAAAATGATGCTATCTTGAATCAAGACTTGGAATTATCCCAAAAAATCGAAGATGATCAGAAAAAACTTGAAGAAAAGTTATCTCAATTGAATGTGGATAACAAAGAAGCCAGAAAATTCTCAATTGCCACCAAAGAAATCTTAGAAAAAGTGGTTTCAGAGATCTCTGGAGTACCGTTGGTGAGAATAAGTTCAAATATCTACACTCAGATTAAAAACCTGCAAAAAGCACTGGATAGTCAGATTTTTGGCCAAGAAGAAGCCACTGGACAAGTCTCACAAGCCCTCAAAAGAGCAAATGCTGGAGTCAATCCAAACAATGGTCCTATAGCTAGCTTCCTACTTCTCGGCCCTACAGGAGTCGGTAAAACTGAACTTGTAAAGGTACTGACCAAGGAAATGTATGGAGATCCTAGCAAATACTTACTTAAAATCGACATGAGTGAATTTAGAGAGCGCCACAACATGAGTCGATTGCTTGGGGCCCCTGCAGGTTATGTTGGATATGAAGATGCTCCGCAACTTACTGAGTTTTTACGCAAAAAACCCTATTCGGTAATCCTCTTTGATGAGATCGAAAAAGCCCACCCAGAAACTCTCAATATCTTACTTCAAATGCTGGATGAAGGAAAAGTAACTGATGCTAAAGGTCATACCGTAACTTGTGAGCATGCACTGATTTTCATGACCTCAAATCTTGGGAAAAATAGACTCAATAAATTTGCCTCCAAGCTTGGCTTTATCGACCCAGGAGAAGAAGAAAAGGAAGACTACGAATCCCTCAAAAAGCAAGTCATGGGAGAGGTGGAAAGAACCATCAAACCTGAAATACTGGGTAGAATCACTTCCAAAATCGTCTTCAAACCTATTACCAAGGCGGTACTGAGACAAGTCATTATCAAAGAATTAAGTAGCATCCAAAGACATATGCTCAAACAAGGAAAGAGTATTGTCTTCTCCGAAGAAGTAGTAGATCATATCATTCTCAAAGCTAATGACAAGCTTGAATATGGCGCTAGAGAAGTCAAAAGTATCGTGGCTGAAATAGTCCAAGACCCAGTTGCAGAAAAACTACTTGATAACCCAATGGCTAATAAGCTTGAGGTTACCATAGCTACTGAGAAAGTAATGGTTGAAGTCAAAGAATATGCTAAGGTCAAAGTACCCGTGGAAGTAAAGTCTACTAAGGAATAGAAAAGAGACTATCAATAACAATCAACTTCTTAGTAACACCCTTTTTAGTTGTCACTTCCAAGCGTGACTGAGAAATCTCCCGCGGTGGTTGGTTGAGTAAACAATCATAAAAGTATATGTCATCCTAAATTAAGAGAAAACGGGAAGCCAAGGCTTACCCCTACGTCATTGAGACTTTATGAAAAGATCCACTGTAAAAGATTTGATGTCATCTCGAACAAAGTGAGGGATCCCCTGCGGTGGCTGGATTCATGATACAAAAAAGCGTGTCATTGCGGAATTCGTTTCAGAAATCCCCTGTGGTGGCTTAGTATTATTGAATTTAGAATTTCTAATTTTCAATCAATTCTAAATGTAATAATTTTAAATTTTGACTACATTTTAACAAGTAGAGGCGAGTCTGATGTTGTATCCAGCAAAGTTAAAGATCCCTTGCAGTGGATAACAAATATAAAATGAAGTGTCATTGCGGAACTTGTTTCAGAATCCCCTGTGGTGGTTCAGAATTTACAAAGTAGAGGCGACTCGTCTCCATCTTTCCTCATGTTTTTTTTCAAGGTCTTTTTTTGTAGGGTAGAATTTTGTTCCCTAAATGTAAAACTTTTTATTGGGATTCCACTGCGAATTCTTACTATTTATTACCTAGCAATTGATCTAAGCCTTTTTCTTTCTTTTTAAAAGGCTGATCTAAACCTGATGAAGGAGGTGTCTGATTTTGAGAAGGGCCGATGCTGGGTCTTTGCAATGGTTGTTGCACTCTTGGAATAGCGGGGTTTGGTCTAAATTGCTGGGGTCTAGGGTTAGGGTTATTTGCTGGATAAGTGTTTACTGGCCTTGTATTAAATTGCTGTGGACTGACAGGTCTTTGGTAACTAGCAGGATTTACTCTATTTACTGGCTGTTGAGGACTAGGCTGAGAAACTTGTGGAGCTGGGGTTGTAAAAGCATTTGCAGGCCTTGATTTAGGCATGGTGCGTACATTAGATCTATTTACAAACTGAGTTGGTTGATAACCTGCCTGTTGAGCTTGTACAGAAGTATTTGCTACTGATGAATTATTATTAGAAAGATTGGATTCGCCAGCTTTATCAAGATAGCTTTGAATAGTCTCTTTAGAAATTGTTTCATTAAACCCTACTCCAGCTTCCATTCTAGCAGCTTGTAAAGGAGTTCTTTGAATATCATTAAGCTTGTATTGAAGGACCAAATTATCAAATTCTTTCTTTTCATTGTCATTTAAAGTCTTATAAAACTCTTGTATTTCGGCGATTTCTTCTTGAGATTGAGAAGCTTGATTACTAGCCTGTAACTCTTTCTTCATTAGCTCTGTTTCTTTCTCAAGCTCTGCTATGAAGTCTTCATAACCTGCATCCATTTCTTGGTCTTGACTGAGTTTTTTGAAAAATTCTGGGAGTTTATCAAATGGAACTAGCTTGGCTGCTTCCATGATTTTTTCTCTTCTCTCCTGCATGCGAATAGTTGCCAGAGAAACTGGTTTAAAATCTTTAGCATCTTGGATTTTTTTGATTAAATCATTAATATAATCTTGCTTATTTTCAGCCTTAGAAAATTTTTCTTGAAATCTATAAATATGATAGTCATGAATAACATTATCAATAATTCCATTTCTCATCAAAAAATTAAACTGCCTCCAATACTCTTTGACTTCCTCGCTTTCACCCTCTGGAATATACAAACCAAATTTGATATCTGCTTCTTGTTGAGCAAGAGAAGGGTTTTGTAGGTCATAATCTTGAGCAACTACCTGAGCAGTTGAGACTGGACTTGTTGAATTGGTTTGAGCATTGAAAATATTGGACATAACTTTTTAAT
>JBBSJV010000063.1:0-8650 GCA_038256935.1 Patescibacteria group bacterium | reverse complement strand
TAATTTATTGGATCGTGTCATCAAGGCTTCAAGGAGAGATCCTATAGGGTGGCTGGTTATGAATACAAAAAGGGGAAGCTAAAGCATACCCCTACTTTTAAATGCCAAAATAACTAAAACTCATGACCAGCTAATCGATCTGAGTTTATTTATTTTGTTGTCTTGGCTCTAAAAAAATGACAAGTACTATATTTTAAATTTTATAAGTTCAATTAAAATCGAAACTAGTACTTTTATTGACTAAAGTATTAAAATATGTATAAATGAATTTAGATTTTATTAATTACAAATTTAAATATAACTATTTATGTCAGAAACATTTAAACCAAATCCTAATGTGCTTCCTTCGGTAAATCTAGATGACCCTGAAGTTGTTAGGAATAAACGGTCAAGTAGCTGCAACGTAAGCTAAAAATACGCACAAAATTCTAGAATTAGAATTACTTTTAGCTCAGACGCCAGAAAAAAATCAATAGTAAGTTATTTATTTAGAGTATAAATTCTTGGCATATTATTGCAACATAAATTTTTGTTTTTGTAACTTAAATTACTTAATTTATTTACATAGTATTTGATATTAAAACCATAGATTATTTCTTTAACCCCATCAAAAACTTATTCACCCTCTGATCAGTTTTGATATCAGTCAATTTCAATTTGTTAGCTAGCACTAACCCTTCCAAAGTTCTACATCTAGATAATGCAACATATGTTTGCCCTGTAGTAAAAGCCCCTCTTTCTAAATCTAAAATTAGTTTATCAAAGGTTTGGCCTTGGCTTTTGTGGATGGTGATTGACCAAGCTAGTTTTAGTGGTAACTGTTCAAAGCTTCCAAGGACTTGTTTTTCAAATTCACCAGTTTCTTCGTTAACTACTGTTTTAAAGACTTCCCATTTTACATCTTCTACTTCCACTTCTTTTCCATTATCAAGCTCTACTATGACACTGTGATTGAGCATAGCTTTGACTGTACCCAGGGTCCCATTGACCCACCTGGCTTTTGGATCATTTTTAATCAGCATCACCCTAGCTTCTAATTTAAGCGGGAGTTCAAGCAGTGTTGGGTAGTCTTTTTCGGCAAATTTCCCAGTGACTTTTCCTTCGTAAACACCCTCTTCAGTTTTAAGTTTATTTAAATTTTGCTGATTGATATCCTCACTTCGCCTGTTTGTAGCAGTTAGTATCACATGATCATCAGCTAAATTTTGCCAAGCAGGGTCGTATCTTTGATTGAGTTTTTCTAAACTTTGATAATTGATTTGTTGCAATCTCACTGCATTTAAAAGATCGATAAATTCCTGATCAGTTTGTCTATAAATTTTTTCAAGTTCTATAAATTCTAAGAGATTCCCAAATGAGTTTTGCAGGTTTTTAATTACATAAGCCGAGAAAAAATATGGTGTCTCATAGTGTTCGCTGTGAGCCATTAACTCATCACTTCTAAGAATAGGTGGTAATTGATACAAATCCCCGATCATAATTGTCTGGACTCCACCAAAAGGTAATGGACTATTTTTGATGTTTTGCAAGAAGATATCCATGGCATCCAAAAGATCACTCCGCACCATCGAGATCTCATCAATAATAATTAGTTGTAGTTTTTTAAAGACTTCATCGCGTCTTCTTTTGCGGCCTTCATCAGCAGCTTCTAAGGGGGTTATTCCAGGAGGAAATCTAAAAAAAGAATGAATGGTTTGTCCTTCTACATTGATTGCAGCAAGCCCAGTTGGAGCAAGGACAGCTAATTGTTTAGTTGTAGTATAGCGAATCAAACTAAGAAGTGTAGATTTTCCAGTACCCGCTTTTCCAGTTAGAAAAAGATTTTTATCACTATTTTGAATCAGATCAATAACTTGTTGAAACTGGCTACTTATTTCGATATCCATTATTTATCTATTATAGTAATGTCTATTTTGTGCAAGGGTGCTTTTATTATAATTATGAATGGATTTAAAATAGCTTACTCAACCAAAATACATTTATTCACGCTTCCATATCTTTTAACCAAATCTTTATCAGCTGTTACAAGCACTGTTTTATTTTCCTTAGCTATAAGTATAAGGCCACAATCTTCTACGTCATCTTTTGATTTAGCAAGTTTACAGCTCATATAACAAATTCTTGCTGGGGTTTCCACTAAAGTATACTGCATAAGAGCTTCTTGGATAAAATCAACTGTCAGCTTAGTATTTTGCAATATGTAAAAACAATTAAAATAGGTAAAGGTTGTAATCGATAATTTATCAAAGCTTTCTAATACTTTTTTGACCTGATCAAACCTCCCTCTTCTACAAATAATATCCAAAACTATACTGGTATCAAGTAGTGCATGCCCTACGGTTACTTCATTATTGTATACTACAGCATCTTCCTTCAACTGAGAATTTTTGAAGATTTTATCATAATCATTACTTCTATTTTTAATTAATAATTTTTTTAGATCTTTTGGATTATCAGGGATAAGCTCAAGGTCAATTGAAAATGATTTTAGTTTTTGGATGTAGTCTGGGGAGTCAAAATAATTTAATATTTTCTGGCCTTGATTTAACCCATCTTGTAATTTAATATTTGGCTGTAATCTAATCTCCACACCTCCTTTATACTCCAAAATAACTTCTTCACCTGATAAAGCAAGATCAATATAATGTTGCAAATTTTTTCGAAGTTCCACAGTTTTGACTTTGATCATATATTAAATAGTAAAGTTTAATATTTATTATGTCAAACAAAGTAGTGCCAACTTTAGCTATAATCAATACCCTGCATAGCCCGATCAGTCTCCACCAAAGCCACAACCACCCTCTGATAATGCAAAATATCTTCAAAACTAAGTTCTCTTCCCTTCCTATCCTTTAACCATTTTTGAGCTGGCTGATACCCTCCGATAAAGAAATTCCAAGCTACTTCTAGAACGTCTTGGAAGTATTGAGTGGCGTTTATGAAGACTTTTCCATCGATGAAGCTAATCTTATCTACTTTATTATCACCAACTATTGGGTATTGAGTGATTAGCTTATCAAGGTTTGGATGCTGCATAAAGGCATTTAGGGAAAATTTAGGGAATTTTATAATTTGAAAAGATTGGAGTCTTTAGAAAGAATTAGAATTTAGTGTCTAGTTTTTTGGGGATTTGACACATTTTCAAACTGGGTGTGAGGAAAAATGAAAGTGTGGGTTTGTAATCTATTTAATTGACAGAAAAATGGCTTAGCCCTAATCAATAAGCATATGTTAGAAGCTTTTAGAAATTTTCTCTCACTGGAGCCTACTGTAGCGTTTTGTGAAAGCCCAATTGACTTTTGGATTCGCCGTCCCTATTATTTCATATCCAATCTACCCTATATCGCCCTTGGTTTTTGGTTGATTATAAAAGGTGCTAAAGTCTCACGTGAGATTGGCTTTGCAAGTATTTTTATCGGGCTTGCTTCTAGTAACTATGACGCTGCTTTTACTCTATGGGCTCAACTGATTGATCTCTTTGCCATGTTTTGGTTTGTCAATTTTTTATTGGTTTATAACCTATCTCTAAGGTACAAACTTGACTGGCGCAAATACCAAATAATCCTTAGTATAATTGCAATTGGGATTATTTTTATTTTAGGCGATAGCTCAGGACAAGTTTTATTTGCTCTAGCTACTATTGCTGCATTGATTAGTTATTATTTTTTACCCTCTAGAAAAAACCTGTCATACAGACCAATGCAAATTGCAGTAGCTTTATTGATAATCGGCTTTGCATTTTGGATAACTGATAGGTTTACCCTGGTTTGTTTTGAGTTTGGGTTACTTAATGGAAGGTCACTCTTTCACTTTTTGACTACCGGAACTATTTATTTTGTGCATCAGTTTTATGAGGATAATAAGTTAGTCTTAAATGATAAGAAAATTAATCTAGAATATGCAAAAAATTAATTATAGACCTGTGTCAGAATCTGACATTGAAAATCACTATTTACTATTTCAAACAGAGGAACTTAGAACTCCTGATGATAATTTTCTAAGTAAAGGTTATCTAAAAGGTTTTATCGATGTAAATTTTTTTATTGGTGGCTTTGATGATAACTTAATGGTTGGTGCAGTATTGGGAGAATTAACAAAATCTAATGGGTTTATGATTTTCACAATTGTGGTTTATCCAAAATACAGATCACAAGGCATTGGCAGAACATTACTTGAAATAATAGAAACTAATGCCAAGAAAAAAGGAGCAAATTGGTCACTACTTTATGCCAGTAACTATAACCCAAAAACTTTAGATTTTTACCAAGCCAGAGGCTATATTATAGGAAACGAGATGACAGAATGTGTTAAGGGTTTATAGAGTATCCTACTTGACAATCCTATAGTTTTATCGGATAATTCTATCATATTAAATAATCCTATGTCTAAGATCATTACTACTACTTTTTTACTCAAAAACCCCGCTAAAGTTAGGGAAATGGTGGCTAAGGGAATTACTCTTCTCGTAAAACATCAAGGTAAGATCGTTATGCAGATAACCGTTCCTTTAGAAGACACTAGCAAGAAAAAGATTCCCAAGCCAATAACTTCAAATCAACCTGACTTTACTTTTAATAGAGAGGATTTATACAGCGGTAAATATGACTAAAAAGCTTTTATTAGATACTAATATTCTAGTTTATAGTTGGGATACAAGTAGTAAATTTTATAAAGCCAGCAGCAAATTTTTAAAATCCTTAGACGAGTTTTATATTAGTGATCGTAGTTTATTAGAATTTTATAGAACATACACTGGACCAATTAAAGCAAGTAGCAAAGATACTTTAGAAATTATAAATTATTACCTTGATTCCAAAAAGTGTCATATTTTGTATTCTGATCAAACATCCAATTTGATAACTTTCGAACTAGCTCAGCAAAATCAAGCCCGAAGTGGAAAAATCTTTGATCTAAATATCCTAGCAACTGCCCTTAGTAACGATATCGATATTCTATATACTAAAAACACAAAAGACTACCCATCATCTGATTTTATAGAGATAATCGATCCAACTCTATGAAGCTTAGCCAACTTAGTAAGTCAAAAAGAATGCTGATACTTTCCTTTTGTTATCTTGTATTTTGGTAACAACCTTGATGGTATTTATTCCACTTGAAATACACATTTTTAGTCTCAGAGCTGTATACACTCCGTTAATATTTTTTTTCATAACAATGGTATTTATAAACCTTCTTAGCAAAAAAGATTTTTCATACCTAAAAATAAATCTAGAAAGTATAAAATTGAATCTGATTTGTTTTAGTCCATTTATTCTCACTATGGCTTTGATGATTGTATTTGGAGTTTATCCTCAAGAAGATTTTAGCCATTTGAACCGAGGCATTCCCTACCCTGAATTTATCTTTCTGTATTCATTGATCTCAGTACCTATTCAACAAACCTTGATCTTTGGAGAAATTTTAAAATACAATCAAAGAGTTTTTTCAAAAGAACTATCAATACTTTTTACAGCTTTGTTTTATTTAGCTATTCACCTATACTACCCTCAACCGTTATTAATATTGATTTCTACCTTTGTTTTTGGAATTTTGTGGGGATATATTGCAACTAAAACCCAATCAATTTCAGGCAATATTATATTGCACATAATTGTAGGACTTCTAGCATTTTACTTGAAACTGGCTTAGTTTTTTTTTAAATCAAACTTGTTTAGCATTAAAAAGTTTTAATATTCCATTTGAAAACCACTTCAAAACCCCTTTCTCACCCCTCTTCTCATCTAGCATAGCGAAGTCTTCGGTGATGATTTGAGTTTTTGGAACTCCTAATTTCAAGCATTGCTCGATCATATTATCCATCATTGGTTTGGGACCACATATAAAGATATTTTTATATCTTAGATCCCCTACTTCTGTTTGAATACTCTCCATAGTTATCCTGCCCATAGTATCTGATGTGTGTAAGATATATTTGTGTCCACGTTTATGAAAGTGATCATTTCCATGGTGCTGGCTAACTATTGCGATGTGTTTGATGTCGTTATCAAAACTAGCTTGATCTTCGTTTTTGACTATATAAAATAGATTAACAAATGGTGATTTCCAAGCCTTAAGATGATCTGGGTGAAACGATACCAACCTGCTATGCTCTTCAAATTCTATCCTTTCACTGCTGTTTAGAGCGGTATCCCACATTCCAAGAAATGGAGTCACTCCTATTCCAGCTCCGATAAATACGCATTGCCTTCTTGATAACAAAAACTTTTCAGCAAATCTACCGTATGGGCCAAAAACTTCGACTTTATCTCCGATTTTTACTTTCCCAAGGCTTCTAGTGTGATCACCTACGGCTTTGACGCCAAATTTTAATCTACTCTCTTCATTTGGTGCACAAGCTATAGAATAAGGGTGCAATTCTCTAGTCACTCCATCAGTCAAAAACCTCAGATAGGCAAATTGGCTAGGGCGAAAATTCATATGCTTGGATCCTGCTTTGAGAGTGATTTCATAAACATCATCAATGTATTCAATGTCTTTGACTGAGTATTCAAACTTAGGACCCAAAAAGCGATACAAAAACTTGATATACAAAAAAGATCCAAGAGCACCAAACATCCAGGCATACATCCAGACTTGAAGTAAAGGGTAAGCGGCGATATTAGCATCTACTAAGATCACATGGACTATGACAAAACTATAAACAAGTCCAAAATAACTATGAGTTGCTTTCCATAAATGATAAGGCAAATACACCCACAAGCTAAGGGCAATCAAACTAATCATCAATAATAGTGCCATAACTCCAAAATTGTGACCAACTGAATACCAGTTATTCCAGGACTGAAAACCAAGAAAGCCAAATACTCCAGTGATGTCTGGAACACTTCGAAAAGCTAGGGCAAGTGGGTGAATTAGTATGAAATAAAATGCGTATTTGCCAGTTTTTTTGTGCCACTGATACATCTTATCGAGGCCTCCGAAAAGCTCTTCAAGCCACAAAGACCGCGATGATAAAATCAAACTCCAAGCCATCAATATAGTAGCAGACAAAGCTGCAATTTTACTAATATACCAAATATTTGATGGTAGCCAGTTTTGGTAATAAACCTTGGAGCCAAACCAGATAGCAATCGTGATCAAGATTGTGGAGGTAATTAATAAACCAGGATTAAGTTTGAACTTTTGAAATGGCTTGGAACTAGAATTCATGATTTTATTCAACTACCCTAAGTTTATCTAGTCAAGGTTTACTACTGATACTAGACATCATTGTTTGCAGACTAAATATAAGGATCTGTTTAACATTGAAACTTTAATGGCATATCCAAAATATCTGCACTAAAGCTCAAATTTCTTCTCGAGCTTGTAGTCTAGGAGTCACTTTGACTGTGTATAATTTATTGGTTAAGCAAAGACTATCAATTGTTCTTTTGTGGGAGTGCTTATACACTATATGATTTTTTATAAAGTATTTTCCCTTAACTTAGTGTTATTTTAAATTATGTAGAAATTATTTAAGGACTGTTCGTCACATAGCAGAAAATGGATTATGGTTATTGATGAGATTATGGAATAGTATACAACAAAAAACTCCTTCTAGTAAAAGGATCTGGAATAGTTTAAATTGCTAATTATGTTACATCTGTCCCCTAAATAGTTTAATTCTAGGTATTTTAACTACCGCAGTCCATACTAAAATGTTGGTTAGATTAATAAAAAAATTATTATTTTTAAATAAAATAGTTAAACTTTATTAATAAGCAAATAGAAATATTTGGATTATCAATGGTGAATATTATGGACTAATATTTAATTTATTCTATCAATCTAAATATTAATGTATATGAAATGAGATTTCTTTAGTACCTTGGTAAAGATAATATTAATTGATCAGATGAGTCTGCTAATGGTGGTGAAAATAGTGAAATATATCTACTAAAAGATTACCTCACCATATTTAGAAAAGTTAAGGTAATGCAGTTATTAAAAATTTTAAAGTATAATATTTTGTGGCTCAAATAATTCAACTTCTTTATTCAAAGGATTAAGTATGGAGTGGCTAACAATAATACTAAAATCATTTGGTATCTCAGTCCAAGTGTTTTCTGGATGACATTGGCTTGAAATTTGAGTGAAACCAGTTCCTGACGATGTGTCTACTGTAGCTTGTCTCATACTTTCACACGTTGGCTTGTCGTCAAAATATTCTGTTTTTATTTCTGTTCCACTTTTGTATGAGTAGTAATAACGACCACTAGCATCTACTTTTACCTGATTTATTAGAACAAATGATCCAGCAAAAAGAGTTGCAGCACCAAGTTTTATTCCAACTTACCTTAACCTAAGTAAATTTTCATCCATAAAATAATTTTAATTGTTAAATGTACTAAAAATACACAATAACCTTATTATAATTATAAAAAACTATAAATGTCAAATAAATCTTTTTTGGTTTGTATCTTTACTTTCTGCACAAGAGAATACATGACTAATCTTAAACAATTAAAATTAGAATATATATAGAATTCTATCAACGAGGTTAAATTTAACTTTTTTCTAGTATCTGATTCAGTCTTTCTGCATCTATTTGACTCTCATCAGGATTATTTATCTGTATTACTGCATCTCGTAATCTTTCCAGTAATTCAACACCTTCTTCTTCTGTATACATTTTATTATTATACCCTTC
>JBBSJV010000062.1:0-8951 GCA_038256935.1 Patescibacteria group bacterium | reverse complement strand
TTTGGAATCCCTTCTATCAAAGCAGTGTTTATTTGCAACCAGTCTTCAAAGTCATTTTTATCATATTGATCGAAACTTTTAAATACAACCTCGCTACTCAAGTCCAAAACCACCATATCCGATATGATTTGAATAAAATCAGATACAAGCTTGGGAGCATCTTTTTCTAAGTAATACATGCAGATATGAATAGACAAAGTTGAGATGTAAAACTGATTATAGTTTTTCAACACTTGCAAGCAATTTTGAGCTTTTTTTCGTTGAAATATTATTTCCATCAAGACATTTGTATCCAAATATAAGCTCGCCATTACTTTTGATAGTTATGTTTATGGAAGTTTCTAAAATCAGTATATTCTTTGTATTTTTTTGGTAAATTAACAGGCTTTTCCAGATATTTTTGAATATTTTTCAGACTGGAATTTGTATTTGATACATTTTCCATGGATACAACATCAACGTCTTCAAGCGCCTTATATCGTAAATAAGCTGAAAGAGATAAACCCTTGGAGGTTGCAATTTTGGATAACAATTCCTTTTGCTCTATAGTCAGAGTTAATAAGATCTTGGTTTTACTAGAAGCCTGCTTGAGCATATTATTATTATATATAAAGTATATACTAATGTCAAAAAATATTATTACAAATTAGAAACAGTTACCCCCTTGACTGAATGAGTGAAAATAGGATAGATTCAAGTTAAATACAATTATGTTCAAGCGAGCCGTTTTAGAAGGACTAAAAAACATCACCAGATCATTTTGGTTATCAGCAACTGCCATTTTCATACTCACTGTTAGTTTTGCCTCAGTGGCAATTTTTGTTGCCTTAACTAGTATTGTGGGGTTTTCAGTGCGAAATCTTGATAGTCTTGTCAGTTTCCCTGCCTTTTTTACTAGAGATTTTCCTGAAGAACAAATACCAGAAGTTTTATCCCGTATTCAAGCTATTCCTGATGTTCGCAGTGCTGAGTATTTTGATAGAGAACAAGCTCAGGAAAACTTATCTCAAGGTGGCATCGGTTTTAATGATGGTTTTTTGGAAAATGCAGGAAGCGGCGAAAACTTTGCTTGGAGATTTATACTTGTTACCCCGACCTCATCTGAAAATTATGGAAGCGTTCTAACTCAAATAAAATCAGATAGTTTTGATGGTACTTGGGAAGAAGTTTTTGGAGATGAAGAATTTGTAAATAGACTTATCTGGTGGAATCAAGTCTTTCAAGTAGTCAGCGTGGTTCTTATTGGAATCTTTACCACAGTTTCTATACTTGTAATGGCAAACATCTTGAGAATCACGATTTATAATTACCGAGACGAGATTGAAATTATGAGACTTGTCGGAGCTACAAATAACTACATCAGAGCACCTTTTATCGCTGAAGGAGTCTATTATAATCTCTTTGCAGCTGGCATTGTCACAGCCCTTTTCATACCCGCTTTTCAGCTTATATTACCTCAACTGCAGTCATTTTTAGGTTCAGGTGTGAGTAGAGATGCCACAAATTTACTAGTTTTTCAAACTTACGGTATCTTCTTTTTAGCAATTCTACTTGGAACTAGTATTGGAATACTTACTAGCTATATGGCAACTCAGAGGTATTTGAAGTTGTAGTTTATTAATTTAACTGAATCCATTCTTTACTATCCCAAAACAGGACTTTTTCATCTTCAAGTTTTAATAAATCACTCATCTCCAAGCCAGTCTGATTGATGTATTCGTAGATATCAAATAGATTTAGGTCTTTATCAAAAGTTCCCGTCTGACTTGCAAGCTGGGATTTAAGATCAACCTTTATAAATACGTTTTGAGTACCATCAATAATTACACATTGGTCTTGATCACAACTGTAACTAGAAAGTACATCTTGATCTAAAGGTTTGGTTTTATAGACTTCAAGAAATCCAGTTGTATTAATATCGTAAATATAATACCTTTTTGTAATATAAGATATCTCGATCATAAACTTTCCACCACCTAAGTATCTTTGATTAATCTCACTACTTTGAGGTAAATGCAGGGGCAAACCATCAAATGTCTCTGTATCTGTTTCATTTAAGGGGTTGATTTGTCCTAAGACTTCTTGTAACTCTTCATTGATTCCAGTAACTGGTAAAAATTCATTTGTGTCATCTGTTTCTGCAGTGATATTTATTGTGACTGGGACAAAAATTGGTTCAGCTGTTTGGATACTTGATCCACCTTCGGTTAAATCAATCTTAACAATTTCGTATTTATCAGTAAGTATAGGTTCTTGCTCCGATCCAACTTCATCGGCAAGATATGCGTTTAGATAATATGCAGTTGTTTCATCTATAAATGAATTTAAAACCGCTACTTCACCCAGATCAACCTCCTCTACATTCTTAAATTCTGGCTTACTAATATATGCTTTTTCTAAAGCTACATAACTCCAATAATTTGCTCCAACTGCAATTTTGTTAATAGGTTTATCGGCTATAAATATATTTCCCTTCTGATCCTGAACATATAATGTAAAACTGTCTGGATAAAGGCTTTCTAGGATTGAAATATTAAATTGAGCATCTTGATTTAGCTTGTCTTTTTGTGCAACTAAGTCCCCAACTAAAGCTATTTTTTGAGTATACCCCTGCCCTAAATCTTTTTCATACTGAGCATAAGTCTGGCTAAAGTTTGAATCACTATCTTCAATTAGCTGTAGATAATCCAAGTCTTGAGATGAGGATTGAGAGCTTTGCAAAGGGTTGTTTTGCTCAGGTTCAAACCTTGAATTAAAACTACTTGTTATCAAAAAAATAATCACCAATACCAAAAATAGAATAGCTAGCATTATTGTTTTAGTTTTTATGGATAGTTGTTCAAACATATACGATTATTTTACAGGTTGATTTAAAACACATTTTCCTCTGAGAATTTCTGTGCAAGGATCAATTGGTCTTGTTCCTCCTTTAAGGTGTTCAAAATGCAAATGTGGCCCAGTAGAACTGCCAGAGCTTCCACTTTGAGCTATTTGTTGACCTTTCTGGACTTGTTGGTTTTTGGTTACCAAGACTCTACTATTATGAGCATATCTGGTTACATCACCGTTGGAATGTTTGATATACACTCTATTACCAAAACCTCCACCACATCTACTACCATAGCCTCCTGGATCAGGACAGCCAGTAACCACGTCAATTACTTGACCTGCATCTACTGCGTATACGGGCCCTCGTGCACCAGAGATATCGATACCATTATGTGCTCTACCCCATCGATACCCATATGCACTTAAATATATGTTAAAATGAGGTACTGCGTATTCACCTGCAGTTAGTTGACTAGGATATTCAGTACTAACATCGCCTCCAGAAGCAGCTCCTGCAAGTGTAGTATTACCTGGAGCAAAACACCTAGACTCGTCTTCATTTGGATCTGCATCAGGCGGGCAACAAAGACTACCGCTACTACCTCCCCCTGCACCGGCAATATCCCCGACTTGAGCACTAGTATCAAAATTCACATCGAAATGATGATAGTGAGCTCTCGGTTCATTAACAATACCAACTTGGCTGGTTGTCCCACCTCCTACTCTGTAGCTATTAGTACTCACAAGTCTTTGATAAATTGGTCCTGCTGAGATAATGGTAGTTACTGTTCCAATTTTTGATAAAGTCTGAGCCATTATTTCCCAAGCCTTCAGACCTGCTTCAGTTGGATTACTGTGAACATTTTGATGCCTGTAAACTACACCTTGGTATTTGACCATGGCAATATCGACTTTTATTCCTAGTCCATGCCCTGTTGTAGAGTCACTTCTATACGCACTTGAGATTTCAAAGGCATCAAAAACTCCACTGTTTGCTAAAGCAATGACACTGTTTACAGTAGTGGGGTGAATTTGTCTTCGCTCTACTTGCTGTGCAAATGTCCCTCTAATTCCTGGATTAACTATATTATCTACAATCTTGCCAGAACTGATTAAGCTTTTTATTTGAGTTACCTTGGCAGTATCTACATTGAAGCTTCCAGGTCCAGAGCCAGCTCCAGCTTGAGCATTAGTATTAATAGGCTTGATCAGATTTTGTAAGCTGAGAGTGTTTTTTTGTGTAGACTCATTTTGTACTAATGTAGAAGTGCCACTACATGTAATTATTGCAAAATTCCTTTCAACAGCTTCACCATAATTTCCAGCAGTTACTCCACCATCTCCTCTATTTAAAGGGACGCAACCTAACCATTTTACACCAATATCAAAGGCGACTGATTTTCCTTCGGTATATGGACATCTGAAGCTCTTTTTTTCAGCGACCCCTGTTGCTATTACCCTCATCTGCATTACCTTATTATTCCAAAACTCTTCAGGTGATGGGACTTTTCCAAGGGTTTTTCTTGTCCAAGATTCATAGCTATAACTTCCTCGAGATCCTGCACAAATTTGTACGATACCATAGCAAGGGATGTTATTTCGAGCCTGCCAAAGTGGAGGACTGGCGTAAAGACTCTCTGTTGCTACTTTTGATAATACAAAGGCTACTACTTCAGAACTAACTCCAGCTTCTTTTCCAGCAGCGATTACTTCTTTTATCACTTTAACCGGCACATCGATTTGAGAAACACCACCTTGAGCTCTCCATAATTTGATAGTATCATTATCAGACTTTCCTTGAAGAGTCTCTTCCAAACACAGACTGGTAAAGCTACCACCGCCGCCATCATCATTAGAAGTATCCTCTACCCACCTACCATCAGGATCCTTTACATAAGCCGTAGTTCCAGCAGGACAGGCATTAGCCCCTCCATTTCCACCACCAAAAAGAGAGCAGATTTTGTTAATATTTATATCAGGCAATAAAGGGTTTGCTACATTACTGACTCTGATGGCAGTATCAGTTACGACATTTCTATAATAATTACAATAATAGTACAAAACTACGAAAAAAGCTCCAGTTAGTAATAAAAACCCGATCAATGCTCCAGCTATCCAGGGAATCAGTGGGGCAACAGTGGTGGTTATAAATTGTAAGGCTCTTTTTTTTAACTCATCTTTAAGCAAATCATTAAGTTGCTGCATTTTGTAATTTGTCAGATCACTCAGTAGCTTGTTTTTTTCTATATCCTCATCTGTTTTACTATTTTCTAGATCAAATTGAAGTAACTTAGATTTATCGTCTAATTGATCAAATTTGTCTTGAACTGATTGCTTATCAAGAGGGGTAAGCTTTGTGGGTGGTACAAACCCTCTAGGCAATTTATTACCATCAGGGTCTAGGTTTACAATATCACCAGTTTTACTGTTTCCAAGCCTAGTGTATCTCAGATCTGGAAATTTGTTGGCAATTTCTTCATCTGATAACAGATCGGGTAGAGTATTAGGGCTTGCTTCGTCTTGAGCTTCTTGCTCGATCTGAGATTCTTCTTCTGGGCTTAATTCATGAGAAAGTTCTGCCACTTCTTGATTGGACTGCTCTTGAATGTCAGCTTCTTCTTGTGGAGAAATTGCAAATGGTTTCCCCATTTCATCTACTTCTTGCTTTGCTTCTTGATCAAATCTAGCTTGGTCTTCAGGGCTTGCATAATACGGACTATCTTTTTCTAATTGATTAGCAATCTGAGCTTGGGATGGATCAACTTGATTATCAGAGAAATTCTGATTTGAAATCTTTGTCTTAGCACCCTGTTTAGCATTTTGGAAATTTTCCTTTTTTTTACCCTCTCCCTTGCTTTGATGTGCTACGGAATGGGTTGTGCCCGGCTTGTCTTTTTCAGTTCGGCGCATGCCAATATCAACCTGCAAAGTTTTTGTTGAACCTGGTTGCCTAGCTCGACTTGAATTTGAAACGTTTGGAGCTATTAGATCCACCTCGTTATGTATGAACTTGTCATTTTGAGCCTTTTGTGGGCCAGAATCAATACTTGATGTCACGGTCTCAGACTCTGCTAACTTAGCTTGTTCCCCATCTTTATTTTCAATATCACTACTACCCAGCTTATCCGCTTCTTCCATCGCCTCATCTGTTTGCTCCTCACTATCTTCTGAGTTTTGTTGTGTAGCGACAACCCCCTGCGCAGCTGGTCTGGATACCTGCTGGTTTGCTACCCCTGCTTCAGCTTGGAGATTGCCTCCAGAATTATTAACAATATTTGCTCTTATATTACTGACTTGGTTTACTGGGCCAGAGGTAGCTGGTTGAGAAGAAGATGGGTTTTGGGGATCTGGAGAATTATTTTCAGGATTTGGATTTTGTGGGTTTTGATTTGGACTTGGCTGATTAGAAGTGTCAGTATTTGGTTTTTTCCTTGAAAATGGTACAACGTTATTGCGCGCTCCTTCTGGTGGTCTTACTACATTTTGAGAATTAGGACTTGGGGCCGTATTCGGGGTCTGATTTTGTTGATTTGATTGATTATTTTGAGGCGCCGAATTAGGATTTTGGGTAGCGCTACTCCCACCCTTATCAGGGGTTAGATACATTCTAAACAAACTCTTATTAGGAATCATCGATTTTTTTTGTTTTTGTTACTCCCTTATTATACCCTTAAAAAGTCGTTTTAGCAAGAGATTTTATCGGGCAGTTTCTACGTCTTTTCCGGTTAATTCATACCTTTCTCCTGTGATAATATCCAGACCGCTTAATTTGATATTTCTGATCAAGGTTTCTACTCCATTTTTATCTGAGGTGTTTTCGATTCTAAAAGTAACTCGAATAGGATCTACCCCCCTTCCTGCGTAGCTTGGCACCACACCCACATTCCAAGTTATCTTTCCATTACCCTGATCATAAGATAAATTAGCTCTCTGATCGACTGGCTGAGCTTCCCCTGTCCAACTACCTACTGGTAAAGGACTAAGAGCCGTTAATTGCACGTCGCTAACTTCATTTTGCCAGGTTTTAAGAGTAAACACAACTTCGTAAATATCATTACCAGTTGTAGCATTGGTGCCAACCATAGTTGCTTTTTCAGTTTGTTCAAATTCCAAAGATCCCTTAGCTTTATAAGTTGAGCCCCCAGCATCAATTGCTTCTAAATTCTGTGCCTTGGCCCGCACCCCTGGTTTGAGGGTGTAGCTAATTTGGTTCAGGTTTGGATTGATAAATGTCTCTAATGGCTTGACTTTGACTGAGTAGGTAAGAGTGCCTTTTTGCCCTGGCCTAACTACTTGTAGTTGAGGAATTCGAGTGGCTTTGTATTGAATCTGGCCCTGCACAATATCCCCTCTTTGTCCGCTTCCAAAAGATAACGTGGTAAGATCTAATACCCCTGCCCCATCGTCGATGTATGATTCTAGTTCTACATTAGTCAGAGTCTGCTGGCTTTGATTTTCATATGATACTTCAATCGAAAGTGTCTCATCTGGTCTAAAAATTGGGTTATTATCTTTTCCTGTGATCTTGGCATCTACAAATAATGCTCTTGCCACAACTCTTACATCGCGGTATCTTTCCACTATCGTTTGATATCTGTCATTGTTGTCTTTAAGACCTATTTGTACGCCAAAGGTTAGTCTAGCGTCATTGGCTCCAAATGCTTTTCCACGCACTTTTAGACTCAATTCACCGTTTCCAGCAAGGCTAGTTATATTCCAAATATCAGTCCCTTCATCAGGGGTAGTTTGAGGTGCCGTACGGTTGGAAGTAGAAAACTCTGAGCTTGTATAGGTAAATACATCTCGCCCGCTAGGATATATCATCTGTACTCTGAGATTTCTAAAAGTAGTATCGACCCTATTTTTAATCAACACTGTGTATTCTACTTCTCCTCCATTTGTAACAAAATCTTGAGAAGGCTGGATAGTCACATCAAGTTGAGGGCTGGTGATTTTAGTTTTTACAGCTGTAATACTTTTGGTGATTGTGCTATTTGCCCCACTTGGTAGGTAAGTAATTTGTCCTTTCATTTCTGTTTCTACATCAGGGTTTCCGATCAAAACTCCACTAATTACGACTTTAGCACTTGGCGTTCTACCTCCAGCAGCATCTAGTCTAGTAATCAGATAAGTAGTACCTTCAGGGTCTTGAGGACTTGGGCTCACAGTATCTAAGTACGTAAAGTCACTATCAAATTCTAGTTTTAATTGCACGTTTTCCACTGCTACCTGTTCTTTATTTTCAATGACTATTTCCCAGCTTCCTGGTGTTCCTTGGGGCAGTTCATTAGGGCCCGAGATATTTGATTCGACATTATTATAAACTTGGCTAACAACGGGTTGATTGTTTCGACCTAAAAATGCAACCACTGCTAAAGCAATTAAATATAGCAAAACTACAGCCACAATTGCTACCACCCACCAGCGTTTTTTCAAGAATTTCTTTAGATCAAATTTAGGTTTTGGGTTTTGTCCTTGGGGAATAACAGGGGGAAGTGGATTTAGATAAGCAGGGTTAGCTCCAGGGTAAGGGGAATAACTGCCATGAGGATACTGAGGGGCATTTTGGCCCATGTTATTATAGACCTCAGGATATGGAGCTTGATTATTAGGCGGCAAAAATCCAGGGTTGAAATTATCATTTGCTGCAGAATTTGGATCGGGGTTTGGTTGTGGCATAGGTTTGTTTCTTTTTTTGTCTAGATCTTAGCTAAAGTATAGTCAAATATAAAAGCTTTGGCAAATGCCCAGAAGCAGAGACAGGGCACTGGTTTCCGCAACTAACCCAGCACCCTAGCTCGCCGCATGGCTTTAACCAATGGTCCTAACAAAGTCAGGCCCCTTCGGTTCGGTTACTTAAGTAACCTGGCACCCTAGCTCGCCGCATGGCTTAAACCAATGGTCCTAACAAAGTCAGGCCCCTTCGGTTCGGTTACTTAAGTAACCTGGCACCCTAGCTCGCCGCATGGCTTTATGATCGGAACAAGTCCGATCTGTTCATGCTTGGCTACGCTTAGCACTTCTCTCAATCGCCGTTTGGCCCTACTCCACCTCCGCAATAATCTGATAACTCCCCTTAGGCAAATCTGTAAATTGATAAGTTCCTAAATTGTAACTTTCAG
>JBBSJV010000061.1:0-9364 GCA_038256935.1 Patescibacteria group bacterium | reverse complement strand
TTTCTATCATCAACGCTTGGCAATATGTAAGCATACCTCCAATGGCAAATCATTTCAATTACTCTGTCAAGAGAATAAACGATATCCTCTGCAGTTATATAAACTGTATTATTTAATGATATTATAAAACCTGACTATTTGTTCGGATATAGAAAATAATACTATTTCAAAGACCCTAAAATAAAACCACCCTAAAATTACAAATTTTCAGGGAAACCCGATAAATTCAGGATTGTAAGTGTCAATTTATTCGCTGACAATTTTAATCTGTCATACTGAACTCGTTTCAGTATCTTTTCTCTTTTAATATAAGTAACAGACCCTGAAATAAATTCAGGGTGACACATAGATTCTGTCATTAAAATAATTAACATCTACAGGGCTGACAATAAATTGAGGTATCACTAAATAAGCCAATTCTTACAAGGATAACAAAAAGTTTTGAACTAATAATTTTATATTTGTAATATCTTCTTTATTTCAAAATATTGGGGATTATCATGTTTTATTCAAACTCAAAAATATCTTCTACATCATCCTCCCATGCTTTAGTTGCAAGACTAGTTTTTTCTGGTTTAGGAATCTCTTGATCGTATATTTCAAGTCCTCTGCCAGCTGCGTTTTCAGGCATAGTTTTATAAACTTTATAAAAAATAGAACCTGCTTTTAGATTTTTCCTTTTTTCAGGTTTTACCTCTTCAGCTTTGTTTTCACTGATACTAGTCTCTTCTTGTTGATAAAAACTACCACTTTCAACTTCATCTTTTACTGGAGACTCTGAGATAATCACCTCTTTTTTGGTTCTAATATCTGAAGTTATTTCAAAGGTTTGTCCTGTAGTTTCCAAAATGCTATTTTGGATATAATTTTGTATACTGGCTGATTTTAACTGTCCTAGAAATAAACCATTAGATACTGAAAGTTTAGCCACATTTGATTCAAACTCGATTTGTAGATCCGTTAGCATCATCTTGAGAATCGGTGGGCATTTAGGATTCATTGAGAGGGAGCCCAGCCTAAAATCTTTGATATCTGAGGTAATAGTTTCCTTCTTTTGAGAAGTTGCAGGCTGTATTTCTTGCGCTTTATCATTTTCAGAATTTTGCTTACTTTCTTGTTTATTAATCTGCTCAGTTTCAATACTTGGCAGTTTCTCGGTATCGCCAAAACCATCTACTGGTGGATAATCAACCTCCTTTTTGTAAGGAATGGGATCTACTTTTAAGACCGATTCAATTGGTCTAGGATTTAAGTTTTTTTTTACATCGCTTGTAGCTGAGTTTATATGTTGTTTAGTTAGAATCAATAATGACAATATGGAGCTGGTTGGTAATTTTTTAGTCAAAACTTCACTAACTGGTAGTATTAAAACTTCATTTTCTGAATTTGAATTAAAACTTTGGTCAATTAAATATTCTAAAATCTGAGCCATAAAACTAACCCCATCTAGGCCAGTATTTTCGATTTCTGTAACCAAATCTTGATCTATTGAGTTAGAAAGCAATTTTTGGATAGTTTTATCCATCAGTTCGTCTGAAGCTAGTCCCAAAATGCTTGCAGTGTCACTTGCTGTGTATTTTTCAAGTGAGTAACTAGAGATAGTCTCAATTAAATTTATAGCATCTCTTTGACTGCCGCCTGATCGTTTTGCAATGATATTAAGACTTTCTTCATCAATACTTACCCCTTCACTCTCAGCTATGAATTTAAGCCTAGAGATAATATCTTTTGTGGTATGAGAATTTAAAGGTAGTTTAGTAAGTCTACTTAAAACAGTGGGGATAAGTTTTTCAGGGTTTGTGGTGGCAAGCAAGAAAATGACTTTTTCTGGAGGCTCTTCAAGGGTTTTAAGGAGTGCATTCATTGCTGCTTTACTAAGCATATGCACCTCATCGATTATATATATTTTATATTTTCCTGATATTGGTGGTACTTGAGCATTTTCAATGAGTTGGCGAATATTATCAATACCAGTGTTGGAGGCAGCATCTAGCTCAATAAGATCTAATTTGGCTTCTGGGTTTTGATTAAATTCATTTAAGTTACTTGCAAAAATCCTAGCCAACGTGGTTTTGCCAATCCCTTTTGGTCCTGAAAATAAATAGGCGTGCTTGATGGTATTTGTATTGAGAGCATTTTGAAGTACTTTTTTGACAAGTTCTTGTCCGATAACATCATCGAATTCTGTCGGTCTATATTTGTTGTACCAAGCCATAAATTGATGCTTATACAACTTGTATTTTAAGTCAAAAGCTTGACACAGTAAGAAAAATTAGGTTTAAGTTATTGTATCCATTCGGGATGTGGTGCACCGGTAGCATGCTTGCTTTGGGAGCAAGAGGTACAGGGTTCAATTCCCTGCATCCCGACCATTGATTTAATATAGAACCGCCAAATAAGGGCGGATTTTTTGTGTGTAAACTAAAATATTATATGGTCGCACTATCTGTCATTGCTGTTAATTCGCTGACAATTTATAATCTGTCATGCTGAACTTGTTTCAGCATCTTTTTTCAATTATATGAGCAATAGACCCTGAAATAAATTCAGGGTGACAACTGGATTTGATTAACAAACTAATTAATTCCTACAAGGGTAACAAAAAATTTATTATAAGAAGATTAATCAACAAAAAATTCCCTTCAAAAAGGGATAATTATCTGGAGCCGACGACCGGATTCGAACCGGTGACCTTTTCCTTACCATGGAAATGCTCTACCAGCTGAGCTACGACGGCCTCTTGACAACAATCCACTGGCAGGTAACTTTTGTCAAGGACTATGCAAATCTGGAATGTGATAATATTGGGAATAACAGGAGATCTAGCAAAGCTCAAAATCTTGCCATCCGTGGCTCAATTTAGCTCACTTCATCAAGCAAAAGTGCTGATAAATCTGTATGGTTACTCTAGAAGTAAAGCCAATGAAAAAGAAATAATGGATTTATTAAAAAAGCATAGTAAAAACCAAGAAATAGTTCTCAATGAAGTCATCTTTAAGCAAGGTGATTATGGAAATCCTAGCTTTATGGATGATCTTATGCAAAATGCTGAAACTGGAACCAAGACTATAGTTTATATGGCAGTTCCTCCGACTGTTTTTGCTCCATTTTTAGAATATAGCTGTTCTTATAGTCAAAAAGAGATTTTTATCCTTATGGAAAAACCATTTGGTGTTGATAAGTTAGAAGCTAAAAGACTACTCAAAAACATTTATAAATGCAATCTTCAAAGTAAAGTTTTGTTTGTTGATCATTATTTATTTAAAAACTCAACTCAAATCGACTTTTCCGTGATTCAAAGACTGCTTGAAACTGATAAAAAACCTAAACAAATTTATATTAGGTCTTTAGAAAAAATTGATGTTGCTGGCCGTGGTGGCTACTATGA
The DNA here is from genome assembly GCA_038256935.1 of Patescibacteria group bacterium. Classification (GTDB taxonomy): domain Bacteria; phylum Patescibacteriota; class JACMRA01; order JACMRA01; family JACMRA01; genus JBBSJV01. The sequence continues at coordinate 5,976 of JBBSJV010000061.1, read as the reverse complement.
TCAAGTCGGGGCTCTCAAAGATATGTTTGTGCATATGTATTCACTGCAGACTCTGACTACTGATTTTCTAGAAATTGATACAGAAAGATGTATTGACTGTATGGAGGTAAAAGATATCGTAGTTGGTCAATATAAAGGTTATTTAGAAGATAGTGAGGTTTTAGAGAGTAACACAGAATCATATTTTTTATCCAAAATTAGCTTAGAAGATGTAGATATTTTTTGGGAAACCGGAAAACATTTAGGAATAAAATCTACTGAAATCGAGATGGTTTTTGATGGCGGCGAGAAATTGCTTTGGAAAATATCTCCTCAGGAACAGATAATCTGGCAAAAAAATGGACAGGAAAAGAATCTAAATCTTTCTAGTGGAAAAAACTTGGATCATACCAATATGTTCAAAAATATCTTGGATCAAGATTATACTCACTTTGTAACTGAACAAGAACTTTTACATGGCTGGGAAGTTTTTGAAAAATTAGAAATGATGAAAAACTTTAGATACCTTTCTGCTCCTATTTATCAGCCAGGACAGTACCCACCAAAATTCATTTAATTTACAGCATCTTTTTTCTTTGATAAACTAATATTATGAATCCAACTCGAGAACCAAACCAAAATAGTATTTTAAAAAATCTTAGACTCAAAATCTCTCATTTTTTTATATCTATTAGAGCTTTCTTTTTCTTAGGACCTAGACAAAAAGTAGGGGTAGCAATATTTTTGACTATCGTTATTATTGGGTCGTTATTTTATGTTGTGAATTTTGGAAACCCTTTTATCAGCTCTCAAAGAGGGGAGAGAAACCTACTCTTTGCAACCAGTCCTGAATTTCAAAGAAACTTGCAAGAATTGCAAAATGTAGGGGGAACAATCGATCCTGAAAACATCATTTATACACGAATAAAATTTGAAGAACTTCCGGTATACCCTGAAGCTTGGGTGAAGAGAAATTTTAGCCCTGAAGAATTTAGAAATGTATTGATTTCAGGACCTGAAGCAGATGCTGATAACGATGGTCTTACCAACAAAGCTGAGTATTTATACGGAGCTAACCCAAAAAACAAATTTTCACTATGTGGTAGTAGTACAGGCGAAGGTCCAAGATGTGGACTCAGCGATAAACAAAATGTAGATGCTGGAATTAGTCCATTGACTGGATTTGCACTTGAAAATGATCAGGAAATAGTTATTCAAAGACAGGGAGAAAATGTACTTAAAACAATCAATAATTCTTTTGAAAATGCTTCAGAAGAAGGTGTCGATTTCCCTGGGCTTTATCAAGAAAGCAAGTTGATTGATCTAAACCAAGAATTTAGTGAAATTGAAGTATTAACTAATGCTGATAACAGACAAAACTTTTTGAATTATTTGAAATTAAGAGTTGAAATTATTCGCTCAGTTCTCTCAGATGAAGAACAAGAAAATGAATTATCAGGTTTGATTAGAATCTATAGTTTTAGTAAAGTTGAAGAACTAGAAGCTGAAAAAACTAAGTACGGAAATGTAGTAAATAGACTCAAAAATACAGAGGCTCCAGAGTCATTTAGTGATATTCATAGGGCCAATATTATCATTTTTTCAAAGATTGAAGACTTAATTGATCACCGTATTGCTGGTATTACAAATGATCAGACAAGTAGCTTGGAATATCAAGCGTTGAGTAAAGAAAAGGCTGTGGAAATAGTTTGGGGATACAGAAAATTAAACGATGAAAACACAAAATTTGAGCAACTTATCAACGGTAATTAGTTTAAAAAGCTAGTACTTATTAAGTAGCTTAAAACTAACCTATTCAAGTTTTGACTAAGCTAGAAAACTAGAGTATAATACTTGTATTAAACAAAAACAAATATGGAAAAGATCAAAAGTATTCTTTCAAAGATCATAATCTCAGCATTTATTTTCGCAACTATCGGGATGAATCTAGCGATGGGTGGATCCATGCTTCACACTAACCGTAGCTTTGAGGCTCAGATGGGCTGGCTGAAGATCCCAAACAAAGACCTGTCTTTGACTTACAAAAAAATATTTTTAACTAAAGTCAATGCTGGCGCTGTTGGTGGAGCCGTTTTTTGTACTAACTGTGTCAATGAAGCCACCTTTCAAGCAGAAAACATTTTGAATAAATTACTTAGAAGCTTTGTAATGACCTTTATCCAAGGTATTATAAATTTTTTGAAAAGCGCTTTTGAAAACCTACTGAATATGATTGAGGACTGGGCTTCCACTGCTTTTGGACTAAGATTGAATCTATGTAATGTGAAACGACATGTAGCACTGCAGTCAGTCTTATTATACAACGCAGCTGAAGGCACCATTAACAATCTGTTTGGAAATACCACTGAAGCTCTAAACAATGAGCCTGAAACAAAACTAACCATGGAAAATGCTATAGCCAAAGCCGGCACAACAATAGATAACGCTGCAGCTATTGAAGCCGCTGATAGTCAGTATCCTGCTTGCGCCTCTAATAACCCTGTTCCTAGAGCAGATGAAATTATTGATTCTGTATCCAGCAGCATGCAAGAATTAAATGAAACCAAGGAGAAAATTGCTGAAACTGCAACCTTTTCAGGAGACCCTATAGCTGGAGTAGTGGGTCAAAATCTTATTAAATTTAGCCCTAATGCAGCTGATACTGCGGCCTTAGTGAGTAGTCTTAAGCAAAGAAGTGAGGACGTTAAGGTTGAAGCAAGTGGAGCAATGGATGCTCTAGACAAACAAAGTCCACCTGAGTGTGCTATGGCTCAAGTCTTAACCCCTTCTGAAAATAATTCTGGAGGCAGCTGGAACCAAGGTGGTATAAATGCTAACCTAAGTGCTCCTCATCTTCAAGATCAGGCTAGAGTGACTGGAGCATTAGAGGCTAGAGTGCTTAATAGAAACGAGTGTGAAACTACCGATGTTGTAGGTAACTCTCAAACTGCCTTGCAAACTACAGCCGCTTCTCAAAGCGCTCCTGAAGGTGATCTACTAGACTCAATAATGAATATTGTGATGGATTTTTTCAATCAGATTTTTGAAAGACTCAAAGCTATTATCACTGAGGTGATTAGAAAGGTAGTCAATGAAGTCACACAATTTATTGATAACATTGCTTTTAGTTTACCGAGTAGTATTTTTGGAGATTTGACTAATTCTGTTTTAGACGTATCTGATACGATTAGGGATTTGGAAAGGGCATTGAGACAAGAAATTCGAGACACCAATCTTTCTGACATAATAAATTAATATGGCTATTCAATTACAACCTAAGAAAGCTTCCCCCTTTGGTGTAAATCTGCATACCATAAATAACAATAGATTAAATAGAATCAACCGAACCAGACAAGACTTGAATAAATCTTACTCTGAAGAGGAGACCAAGTCTACCGCTCAAATATTGAACCTTCCATATATAAATTTGTACGGATTTCCAATAGATACAGCTCATTTGATTGTAGTGACTAAAGAAGATGCAACAGCTACTAAAACTGGTGTCTTTGTGATCAAATCTGGCGAAGCCTATTTAGCAACTCCTGATTATGGAGCATCTGGACAAGATGAGTTAATTCAAAAACTTGAACAAAATGGTTATCATCCAAAGCTGCATTTATGTTCTACTTATAGCTTTGAAAAATTACTAAAAACCTATGATTTTATTATTCAAAAAGAGGCTGTTGATGATAGTATCAATGTCAGTCAAGCCAATCTCGATAAATCAGAACAAGATAAAATAAATTTACAAAACCTAAACGAAACAATTAGAGACCTGCCCATGAGTGATATTGTAGAGACAATTTTATCAGCAGCTCTTCAGAGTAAAGCCTCAGATATCCATTTTGAACCAGAAAAGCTGACATACAATTTAAGGCTTAGAATCGATGGTGTTTTACATACCTTTGCCGAATTATCCAAAGAAGTTCAGAGGCCTTTGGAGCAAAGGTTAAAATTAATTTCAGGGTTGAAATTGAATGTTGATAACGTCCCTCAAGATGGTAGATTTAGTTTCAAAGCACCAGAAAAAGACATAGATGTTAGAGTCTCAATGTTGCCTTCAAGCTACGGCTACTCGGTTGTTATGAGACTTCTTGGTACCGGTAATGTGGAGCTTAGACTAGCTGATCTTGGATTTAGTGATTTGGCAAGTGAGCAAGTCAGACACGCCCTATCCAAACCTCAAGGAATGATCCTGACAACAGGACCAACAGGAAGTGGTAAAACAACAACTTTGTACACATTTTTATCAGATTTAAATGATGGTGAGTCCAAAATTATTACCCTTGAAGATCCTATAGAATACAAGTTATCTGGAGTTAGCCAAACTCAGATTGATGTAAAAGCTGGCTATACTTTTGGAGGAGGACTTCGAAGTATTTTAAGACAAGACCCTGATATCGTAATGGTAGGTGAAATCCGAGACAAAGAAACTGCTGATACAGCAGTCCAAGCTTCCCTAACAGGGCATCAAGTACTCTCAACTGTCCATACAAATGACGCTGCAGGCGCTCTTCCAAGGCTTATGGAGATGGAAATAAAAGGGTTTTTACTAGCTGATTCACTTTCAGTTATTATCGGTCAAAGATTAGTTCGAAAAATCTGCCAATTTTGTAAAATCCCTCATGCAATTAGCGATGAACAAAGATCTATGGTTGTGGATCAGCTTAGTAAATTGCCTGAAGTTGCAAAAGACTTGCTACCCAATCATATGGATTTTTATACTTCACCAGGCTGTGATAAATGTAGTGGTTTAGGCTACAAAGGCCGTGTTGGTGTTTATGAGGTTTTGACTATGACTGATGGCCTTAGAGAATTGATCTCAACAAGAGAACCCTCGATTGTAGAAGTCAGAGATACTGCAAGTAGAGAAGGGATGGTAACCATGTTTCAAGATGGATTGATCAAAGCCTTAAATGGATTGACTGATCTGACTGAATTGCAAAGAGTTGTGACTGAGTAGAAATTTCACCATTTAAAATCATAAAGGTATGTCATCTCAAAGCAAAGCTGAAAGATACCCTAGTATTGCAGACCTAAAGATTAATAGAATCTTATCTGTCATCCTGAATTTATTTCAGGATCTATTGTAGTAGATTAATCTATAAATAATATCTATACAGGTTATAAATTACATTTTAACTCTCTAAGATGTTTCAATTTCCACCACAGAGGATTGCGCAACAAGTGGGCAATAACACCCTATTCAAACAAACCCAAATTCTTTTGATCAAGAATCGAATCAATATAACTCTTTACATCAAATTTTCGTTTGCAGCCGTTGTAATTCATATACCTAATTTTACCAAAGATTTCTCTTTCATTCCAAGCCCTATCATGGACCCCCCCTATTGACCAAGCTATTCCTGTATAGCCATTTGGATCTCTTCCATCTAGAGAATATTTATCGTTAAGATAGATTGCAAATTCCATAGCCTGACTTGGATTTTCTGTCCATTCAAGGATCTTTTTAGCCCAATACATTCTCGTGTAGCCATGCATTTTGCCAAATTTTACCATCTCAATCTGACTAGCATTCCAAAGATCATCATAGGTTTTAGCTTTTTCTAAAGTTTCTAGATCATAAATATGTTCTCGCGTATCATTGCAATGTTCTTGAAGAGAAATCTTAGCCCAATTGGCAAACCCGTCAAAATTATCATAATTAGGATTATAAAAACAAAAATTATCAGCTAGCTCCCTCCTTACAACAAGCTCTTCTAAGTAATCCTGTTCATTGGTAGTTCTATCATTAGTAAATGGACTCATGGTCAAAGTAGCAACCTCCAGAGCCACTCTCTGAGCTGATATTTGGCCAAAGTGTAGATATGGTGACAGATTGGATAGAGCTGCTTTATTAGGATCATTTCTATCTTCTGAATAGTTGCTTAACTTTGATTTTATAAATTTTTCTAAGACTTTCTTCCCTTCACTACTTCCAGTTTTTTGCTCATAATTTTGTTTGATTGCAAATGGACTAAGTTTATCAATTTTAAT
>JBBSJV010000060.1:0-9424 GCA_038256935.1 Patescibacteria group bacterium | reverse complement strand
TTCCATACTCTACTCTAGCGTACATAAACCAAATCCCAGCTACCAGCTGAGGCAGTACGATGATGATGGAAATTAGAAAGAATGGTAAGGAGCTGTAGTTACTAAGATGAATTAAGCCAAACAACATGATAGACAACCAAAAATATGGCACAATGCTGATTTTGAATAATTCTTTGTATTTTTCAACTTTAGCAACTAGCAATCTTATTACCCAAATCGAATTTGCAATTACAAATAAGATGGTGATTACAAAAGAGATGGTCTCAGAAATATTGTACGCTAATAATACATCAAAAATAGCTAGTAATCCATAGTTTAATCCAATCAAAGACCCTAAGCCAAAGACCCATTTATTGGTAGATAAAAATGCTCTAAAAGCAAATTCTTCAATTAACGGTCCAAGAAGTACTACTAAGCCAAATACACCAATTGCTGAATAGTCTGATAAAACATCAACTAGCTGACTGTTCTCTGATAAGACGTAGCCTTGAGTCAAAAATAATACTACTGGAGTAATAAATAGGCCAATCAAAAAAGAACAGCTAACAGCTAGTAACCCTATATAAAAGGTATTTTTGAGATTAAACTTGGATTTGTTTGTTTGTAGATAGCTGTAGGCAGTATCCGCTTTCCAAAAGCTACTTAAAAATATGAACAACCTTTGGAAAATAGGCATACCAATTGGTAGCGCTACGGAGAATCGAACTCCGGTTGCAGGAATGAAAATCCTGTGTCCTAACCACTAGACGATAGCGCCAACTTATCTTTTAATAAAAGCATTTACAGTTTTTGTCAAGAACCTTGTTTGCTGCTACCACTAGTTTTTAAAATGGCTTTAAAACCGCAAAAAGCATAAAAATTACTCTTTACTTGCCTATATGATTTTAGTGGTGTATAATTGTAATAACACAAATATAAATTAATCACATGTTCGGTTTTGGTAAAAAAGATGACAACACGCAAACTAACCCTCAAAATACTAATCCAGCAAATCAAAATGGTGGAAACGGTAACATTGGAGTCCAAGTAAATGGCTCTAACCCTGCCCCATTTGATCCAAATTACAACTTAACTACAATTAACGATCCTTTTGCAAACCCTCAATTTGCACCAGCTCCTCAACAAATGCAGATGCAACAGCCAATGCAAAATTTTGCTGAGCCTCAAAATCAAAATATGCCACCACAAATGACTCCCCAACCTATGCCGCTTCCTCAAGCTCCAATGGCACCAGAGCCTCCAATGCAAGTAAATATTCCAAATCCTACCAGTATCAATCCAGGGCCTGCTACGACAAGTGATCAGCTACAAGCTCAAAATCAACAAGCTTCTAATAACCCATCAACTCCTGATGAAATCATCAATTGCCTGAAAAACAATCAAACTTTTAAATTAGAAAACTACGAATTTGGCTTTGACTCAAGTAAAGTAAATGATGGAAACGCATTTTGGGAAAAAGGTCCAACTGGTACTGTTTATGGAGATGAAGCTGGACTTAGAGAATTTTTATCTGAACAATCCATGGATACTCTAAATGAAATTGGTGCTCAAATGAGTATGGAACAACAAGCTCCACAATCCATGCAAGAACCAACGCCACAACAACCAGAGGCCCCAGTTCAAAATGAACCTGAAATGGCTCCAGAAGTCCCGATTATTCCTGCTACAACTATTTCAAACAGTGTAGATACTGATCCTGTTTTTGATAAAGCAAAACTATCAAACTTTGTAGAATTTTACGAAGGACTCGAAGAAGCATATAAACTAGCTAAAACCTACATCGAATCAGCTGAATAATCCTTGGACTCATTGCTTCGATTTTGAATAAGTTCAGCACGCACGACTAAACCTACTTTACTAAAACAAAAATTTAGTATATAAGTAAGATATAAAAGACGTATGCACTTTAATCAAAATCCATCTGAACCTGTAAAACCAAACCCACAAGGTTATCCAAATAATCCTTACGGAACAGGTCTTCCTCAGCAACCACCGACTCCTCCTCAAGCCTTAGAATCCAAAACTGAAGTCATAAAAAAGACTAGCAAAAAAACTAATCCATTGGTAATTTTGTTTAGATTTATCGCAATTATTTTAATTCTAACGCTGATTGTAGCAACAGGTATTATTGCCTTTACCTTATCTTCTCCCCAGCACCCTTTTAGCCAATGGATTGTAAACAATACACCCTTAAATGAATTGGTGGATTTGCCAGGGGGCGAGGAAAATGATACTTCTTCAAGTTCATCAAGTGAGAGTAAACCTATTAATAACATTATCCAAGGCAACGGACAAAGCGGAGAACAATTTCAGTTTGCTGAACCAGCTGGTACCAGACCTGCTGTTGAAGTAGTCCAAGATGTCCTTCCTTCTGTACTTTCTCTTAGTCTCAAAACTCGTGGAGAGGGACTTAGTGAAGAATTAACTAGTGGTACAGGCTATATAGTTTCTGAAGACGGATTGGTGGTATCAAACAAACATGTTGTTAATGTAGTTTGTGGTACTAATACCAACCAGATCCAGATCACAGCTCTAACCCATGATCAAAAAGCCTTAAATTTAGAATTGTTAAGCATCGATCCAGTTGATGATATAGCCATCCTTAGAATTATTGACACTAACCAAAGATTTGTACCCCTAAACCTTGCTGACAGTGACCAATTAAGACTTGGACAAGATGTATTGACAGTTGGAAATGTACTTGGTGAACTGCAAAATACAGTCACAAGAGGGATAGTCTCAGGTCTTGATAGAAGTTTTGAAACTGATCTTGTTGACCCCTGCACTTCAACTAAATTCCAAGCTGATGGCTTGATCCAAACTGATGCTGCAATCAATCGTGGAAACTCAGGGGGGCCATTATTTAACTCAGCTGGTCAATTAATTGGTATGAATACTTTGGGTACAACAGATTCTGAAAACATTGGGTTAGCAATCCCAACAAGTACTCTTCAAACAGTACTTAGAAGCTACCAAGCAAACCAAAAAATCATCAGAGCAAGGCTTGGAGTATCTTCTTTGCAGATCAATGCTCTACGGCGAGCGCAAAATGCTTGGATCCCTACCGAATACGGAGAAATCATCTTTGCAAGAACAGGTGAAGCCATTGCAACCGATTCTCCAGCAGCCACAGCTGGTCTAAAAGAAGGAGATATTATCCTAGAAGTAAACGGAGAAAGATTAGAAACCAACAACTCAAACCCTTCCCCACTAAGGCGAGCAGTACTCAGACAACAAGCTGGTAATAAAGTAACATTAAGAGTCCTTAAAGCCACAGGAGCTAGTGATGCAGGCTATACTTACGGCACAGAACAAGTAAATGTCGATGTAACCTTAGGCTCAATTAGTTATGATTTAGTTACAAGACAGGTCGTATTGCAGTAAAAAAAATTTACCTTATTAGAAATGTGGCAAGGTAGACGTAGAGGAACCCTTGCGGTTCCAGCTCTCCTCTATGGCTTTGAATTGAAGTCTGAACTTGATTCAAATAACCTAGAGATAGTTTGAAAGTGAGACCCCCCTTTGGATCTCAAGTGCAATTTGGACTTGCTCCAGATGACCTTAGGGATACGACGGAGTGGAACACATACACGGTATGTGCAGGATTTATCCGCCCTTGTTATCAATATCAAGGCAAATGAAGTTGGCTGATGATCAGAAATCATGTCCCCCATTTTCTATTTCTGTGTCTAATAATTTAATTCCCCACCCATAAAGTTAAGGCATTGTATAATCACTTTCAAAAACAATTACACTTGAAGTTTTAAACAAAAAACTTTACTAACAAGGCTTTTTCTTGACAAAAACAGTAAATTTGAGAAATTATAGAAGGGTATGGACCTGTAGCTCAGTCGGTAGAGCAATGGCCTTTTAAGCCAGTGGTCATGGGTTCGAATCCCATCGGGTCCACCATAGCCAAACTGCGATTAAGAGAAAGCCATGCGGCGAGCTAGGATGCTAGGTTACAGAGTAACCGACCGAATGGCGGCCCGACTTGATCGGGGTAGAATTCGGATAACTTAAACAAAAATATTTTTTTACGGGCCTTGCCGCAAGGTGTACATTAGGGAAACCTAGTGGGGTCCACCAATTCGTCCTAACAAACTACATCACTTCAACCCGCCCTAAAGGCGGGTGTTTCGTTTATTACGTTTGTTACTCCTCTTACCCCACAAAATATGCATTTTGCGTGGACCCCTTAAACAAAAATCGACAGATTTGCAGGGACCTCTTTATATATCTCAAACATAATAGTCCACCCTTAAAGTGGTTTTTTTTGTTACTAATATATCCTTGTCATCCTGAACTTGTTTCAGGATCTCTCCCAGGGGCCAGAATATAGCATCATGTTATTTCGTAGGGGAGAATTTTATATTCTCCCGCACTGCAGTCTACAGTTAGATATGATATTAATTAATACTTTGACTTACAACGGGCGATTTAAAAATCGCCCCTACAATTGAGATTTACCATCCATCACAAACACCATCTCAAAATTGATACCAAACCCAATTGACCAATTTAAAATATTAATATTTATTCAAATTAAGGGCCTTTAGCTCATTTGGTAGAGCACTTCCATGGCATGGAAGAGGCGAGCGGTTCAAATCCGCTAAGGTCCACCAAAGTCTGCGCGTCGATTGAGAGAAATACAACTAAAAATTTTAATGTCATCCTGAACTTGTTTCAGGATCTTTTATTTACTTAAAATTATAATGAATATTTCGAAATCGCCCTATACCGCGAAGTAAAAGAAGAATTATTATTAGAAATAGACATATTAGAGCCAGCAAGTAAGTGGCATTTTATAAGACTAAAAGATAACAAACAAGTCACAGTCCAAAATTATCATGCTAAAATTATCAAAGGTGAGATAGAGTTAAGTAACGAATATTTGGAATATAGATGGGTAAGTTTTTCTGAGTTAGGGAAGTTTAATTTTAAGGTTATGTCGTTTAAACTTTAGTAAAGGCTGGTAAATTAAAATCTAGCATTGTTTGAGTTGCATTAAAATATGTTGACAATAACCGTTACCATTAATAAAACTGATCAGCTTATAATATAATGCAATGTAACATGAAGTTTGGATTTAGGATGCCATCACTAAAAAAACGAGTCTCTGCCAGACTTTCAATCAAGAAGAAAATTAGATCCAAAATCAGGATGCCAAAAGGTACCGCAATCCTAACTAGTCCGAAAAGGGTGATCTACAATAAGATATATAATAAATCCACAGTTGATCCTATAAAATTTATCACAAGCAGTGCAAAATCTGCATCAAAAGCTAAGTCTGGTGATTATACAAACCCTGTCGTGTCGAAGAACTTTGAAGATAATAAAGGCTTAGGATTCCTTGGAATTATCTTATTAATTCTATTCTTACCGTTTTGGATTGTATATTTTATATTTAAAGCAATCTGGAAAATTTTTAATTAACCCAAATTACAACTCAACTAATATGTACAATAAAATCAAGCAACATCTTCACACCCAATGGACAGATAACAGACTATTATTTGTATCCTCCGTATCAATATTTGTTTTTTTATTAATTCCCTATTTCTCCATTCTACTAATTCCTTTTGCATTACCATTCTTTATCTGGGGTATATTAAAGCAAGACTATGCTAAGAAAATGTTGAAGGGTAAACATAGAATATTAAGAGTTTTGGTTATTCCTGCTGGGATGTTTGTTTTCTTTTTACTTTTCTTTACAATAATTGCAGTTGCCTATACGGGAATTCTATTCCCTGCTGATCTCACTATTCAAAACGAAATTGTTGAAACTATTCCTGAACCAGATCCTAGAATTGCTGAATTGGAATTAAAAGCAAAAGAAGAAGAGCAAAAGAGAGTTGAAGCTGAGAACGCAAAAAAAGAGCTTGAAGATAAAATTGCTAATGCTCAAAAAATAAACCCAGAAATTGATTTTGATAGTGAGTTAGAAGCTCAAGATGTTGCTTTGGCTGTACAAGCAAATAATTCTATTGCTAAACTTGGTAACAACACAAAAGATCAAAAGCTTTTTGACGTATTATCTGTAGTAGATGGTGACACTATAAAAGTTAGTGAATTGGGTACTTTGAGATTAATTGGAATTGACACACCTGAGACAAAAGATCCTAGAAAACCAGTACAGTGCTATGGAGCTGAAGCCAGTAATAAAGCTAAGGAATTATTGCAAGGGCAACAAGTGTATTTAGAATTTGATCCAGCAAATAGGATTGATAGGTATGGGCGAACATTAGCATATGTTTACCGAGCTGATAACTTGGCTTTTAATTCTGAAATGATCAAACAGGGCTTTGCTAATTCTTATACAAAATACCCGCACCCTAGACTTGCTGAGTACAATGACTATCAAACCCAATCAAGAAACTCTCAAATTGGACTTTGGTCTCCTGCAACCTGTAATGGAGATACTACTCAGGCTGCAACACCAGCTCCTACCCCTGTAGCTGGGACCCCACCAAAAAAAACAACTAGCTCATCATCTAGTAAGTCCTCTACAGCTCCCAAACCCGCTCCTACTACAACAGCACCTAGTGGATATGTAGCTGGAACTTGTGCATATTTGAAGTCGATTGGATTAGGAAATAAATTTAGACCAGGCGATCCAAATTATACCCCTGAGAGAGACCGAGACAGTGATGGAGTAGCTTGTGAAAGTTAAAATATATACTTAAATTAAAAATATTAAATGATATGACACGTTTTTTTGGAGATTTAGCTCGAGTTATTTTAATATTATTAGTTTTAATTGTCTTATTCTGGATGTGGACAGAAACAGTCGAATCACCAGAGGTTGAAATTAATATAAATACCAGTAATTAAGCGGTAAAATAACCCCCTTTTAAGGGGGGGTTTAGTATTTTTTGATATTTGTTATTTTATTAAGAAAATAAGTATCAAAATTAAAATTACTTCATTCATATTTATTGGATTAGATTATTACTAGCAATTAGATACTGTCTGCCTGAATAAAGCAATGATTTTCTTGACAGAAAGCCCTATATTTAAGATTTGATTCTTGCCTCGAAGTGAACCACAAAATTAGTTCTTTTCACTAGTATTGTTTTGATTTATTTGATTTAATAAACACTAACAAAAAATACACTAAATAAATTGTTTACTATAATCTTATATTAGTAAACATAATTTATAATAAAACTTTTAGTAAATATTATTATAGATTTTTAATATTCTGCTAATTATAAAATCACCTTTGACAAAAAAAATCAATTATTGAATAATTATTATTGATTATTTAACTTTTTTAATTATGACTATTGTTAGTACTGTTGAGCTTCGTAATAACTTTGCTGCACTTGTGGATCAAGCCTTTGCAGGTGAAGAGGTTGTTATTGAATATACAAAAGGGCGTAAGTTACGTTTACTTGCTATTCAAGAAGAAGAACAATACCCTAAATACTCTGCCAAAGCCATATTTAAATATTTTAATGATCCTGTTCTTCGAGAAAAGATCGACAGATATAAGAAAGAGGAGTCAGAATTTGATGGAAGTATGGATCCTCGTGAAGAAAAAATGAGAATGAGAGAGTTAAGATATAAAAAGTATGAAAAATAGTATTCTATTAGATAAGAACATTATTGTTGATATTATCCAAAAAAGATCTAGATACCACAATATCTTAAATTTTTTTAATTTTGAAGAGGCTAATTTGGCCATCTCTACTAGTAGTTTCTTAACTTTGTTCTATACACTAAGAAAAGAGAAGTTTCAGAAAGAGGAAATATATAACTTTCTTGGTGAGTTTGAGACTCTCGATATTACAAAGTTAGATTGCATGATTGGTTATGACATGGCAAAAAACAGTGATGATGTAGAAGACTGTGCTGAGATTGCACTTGCTATTCGAAAGAACTGCAAATATTTTGTCACAGCTGATTTTGAGCTATTTGAAAACTACAATCATAGGATGAATATTAAGCTGATCACGTAAAATCAATTGCTCTTTTTATAGATATTGACTATTACTTTTTTGTAGGTTAATTTCAAAAATATGAATCGTAAGATAACAGTTCTTGGAGCTGGGGGACACGGAGTAGAGCCACTTTTGGAATACCTATCTAATCAAGATACAAAGATTTACTATATTCCTGCTGATTGGGGAGGATCTACTGGGATGCTTGGAAGGCTAATGGAGTTAAATAGTAATTTTTTTAACTCTTATTTTGGCAACAAATATGGATTCAAATCTGACTTTTTCTTACCGTCTGCTGATCTAAATAAAATAATTGTAAATTTTAGTAAGGGTAAAAAATGGGAGTTTGAGAAGAAAAATATTTTTGATTTTCGAAGTAGTGATCCAGTAAAATTACTTGAGGCTTCTCAGTTTTTATCAAGGCTTGTTGGGGAAGATGTGATTGTCGATTTTACCCACGATGTGTATGATTATTACCTAGCTCATAAAAACAAAATTGCTTATGAAAAAGATTTTTGTATTGGTAATTTGTGGAATCACTTGCTACTTAGTAGAGACGGCATCGAGGGCTTTAATAGATTTTATCAAGACCTAGATTTGCTACCAAGTTGCATTAACTTAGCTTTTACTCACGACTATAGACAGATCTTAAAGGGTTCTACAGTAGTTGGGCATCAGACTATTGGCGAAGACGTAATCGATGTTTTTCCCACTGCACTTGACCCCAAAAGCTTGATCTTGGAATCCACAGGATCTAGTCTAAACCTGACAGATAATCTAAAGTTTGAACTGGAAAATAGCGAACTGGTAGTTATCCCAAATGGGTCAATTGCAAACTGGATGCCACTGGTAAATCACTACAGTTATATTTTTAAAGCTTTAGCTGAGCAAGGAAAATTGGTAGTTATGGGGAATCTATTTTATCCATCCAATGAACTTCCTTGGCAGAATTATTTTGAGTACTTGATCAAGCTAGAAATCTTTCCAAAAATCCTCTTTCCAAACCAAGATTGGTATAATATTTTACAACCTCAGCTATTAGCTTATGCTAAATACAATCACATTCCTCAATCAATTCAAGCCATAAAAGATACTCATCAGTATTACTACGATCATTTTCAAGACTATCAAAGAAGCGTAGACAGGCAGGGTACAGGACCAAGATTTGAACTAGATGTTTGGGAAAAAAGTGGAGTAAAATACACTGCCAAATCTATAGAAAAGGCTTTTGAAAGGCTTCTATCGTAATAGCAACTGCTTTTGACAGTACATAAAATATACAGTAGAATCGAGCAGTTTTACTATTGGTACAAAAATTAAGATACCACAAATAAAACAAAAACAAACACAGAAATTATGAAGACAAAGTTTGGCTCAGGCAAGCAATTGCTAAAAGATATATTTAAAAATCAGGTTTCTAGATTTAAGCAAGCTGGTAAATTTACAAAAGCTGCGGTATTTACTTTGTCAACAATTTT
>JBBSJV010000059.1:0-9642 GCA_038256935.1 Patescibacteria group bacterium | reverse complement strand
CTAAAGGTTATGATATTTATAGCACAAACGTTACTTACAAAAATGGCCAAACTAATTTTGATCTTGTTATAGGAAAGAAAAAGATAAATCTTCAAACTAATGTAATCAGTGTAGGAAATATTGAAAACCTAACTGGGGCAATAGCCAGTTCTTTGCATTTTGAAATAGACATGGAAAAGATCAAAAAAGCCATCCTAGAGCTACCAGTAGTAGATGGTTCAATGCAAGTAATTACTAGTAAAAACCAAGTCCTAATTGATGACAGCCACAACGCTAATCCTGACGGAGTAATAAATGCCATTACAACTGCCTTCATGCTAGCCAAAGATAACAACCAAAAACTAACTATTGTATTAGACGATATTTTGGAGCTTGGAAGTAAATCCATCTTTATCCATACCAAAATTGCTAAACTTATTCAAACCTTAAAACCAGCTAGAGTCTATTTAGTGGGAAGGAATTTTAAAGAAGTAATCAAAGATAATATAGACGCAAAAGGAATCAATGTAGAACTGGTAGATATTGATAACCCATTAGAATTGCTAGCCACCAAGAAAAAATTGTCTAAACTAAAAGGGGTAATATTATTTGAAGGCAGACAGTCAGCCAAGTTGAAAGAAGTTTCGAAGTAGATGCTGCATTTATCCGCCCTTATATAAAATTACGCTTTGTTTCAAAGATCAGAGTTACTGCTCTTCATACAAAAAGTTAAAGTCTTTTTCTGGACACGTATTTTAATTAGGAGTACTCACACCCTTCATGGAGTGGTTACTTTCTGAGATCTTGTTTTATCAAGACAATTAAATCAATTATTACAATCCCACACTTTCGTTTCGCTTTAAACCCAGTGAATAAATAGCATTTGCAGTAACAAATAAGACCATGCTCCACATAATTGCGATTAAAAATGTTAAAATTATTTGATTTGCATTGTAATATCCAAGATAAATTTGCATTGGCTGGTATGCTACGTAGGCAAAAGGAGTGTATTTGAGAAAACCAAATGAGCCACCAAGCAAAGAAAAACTAATTAATGAGCCTGTAACAAATGGCAAGGTATCATGGACAAAAGGTAAAAAGGTCTTATTTCCTTGAAGATTAAAAAATGAAACAGATCCAATTATTTTTTCAACTTGTAAAGCCAAAAAAACTATGATTGGCAGATACAAAAAAACCAGGGCTAAATTTAAATCAAAATTTATATTGATTCTTAAAACCATCATTGTTAAACTGAATATGATCAGCCTTACACTTAATGGAAAAGAGTTATAACCAATTATTCTCCAGAATATATGTGACCAGTAGTTAGTGGGTCTTAACAAATGTTTGGCAATATTCCCATTTACAACCAAATTTGTAAGATCATGGGATGGGCCAATTGCGAATGCATAAAACTGGTACAGTAAAGACGCTAAAATTAGGTATTCTTGATTAGAAGTCCCATTACTAACGTTTGCAATAATAATATATGTAACAGTTAGTGGTATTAAAAACCTCAAAATGATAATAAATATATTCCACCTGTTTATAAAAGCAATTTTCTGTTCAAACTGGATTACATACCACCATTTGTAGTGTTTACCAAGTAATCTTTCTAATAGAGTCGGAGTATAGGCTGAGTTCATAATTGTTTGAAAGCAAATATTTGTTACTGTAACTAATATTATAAATTGTTGTCTAAATATTTTATATTAAAAAAGAGGCCACAATGGACCTCTAATACTGGGTTGTGTTTCTTAGGATTATAATTGATCAAATTCGAAGGGCTCTAAGTCACTTCTTTCTTCAAATTCCACATTGTCTGCTTCCATTGTAGCTGGGAATAAAAAGTCTAATGGATTCGGTGCGTTTTCTAACAATGAATCATCGATCTTTGCATCATTTTGGAAACTATCAAAGTCTTTAAATTCTGTTGGGATAGAGATTTCAGTAGATGTGTTGTATGTGCTTACTGAAGTGATTCTAATACCAGATCTTAGTAATTCTTTAGTGTATTCTGGCGCATCTTCCATGTTTTCGAAGGCTTTGTCTTTTAATTTGAATTCTAATACTGTGTTGTAGGTTAATAGATTAGATGTTGCTACATCAAAGTAAACGTTTGCATAAATTTGTAGATCAACATATTCTTTCATCTCATCTAGATCTTTTTGCATTTCTTCTTCAGAAGTAGTAGAAGGTTTACTTGCTTCATCTCTTGCCATTTCAAACATTGATTTTACTTGCTCTTCATACATTTCTCTTGAAATTCTGAATTCTGGCTTGGTTTCAGTAGATTCTTCTGTAAGGTTTCCATCTTCATCGTAGTTGAACTCTGTGGATGGGAAGGACATCTTCTCAACTGATTCTAAGATAGAGTCTACAGGTTCAAACTGAGCTAAAACGTAAGCTTCAAGTTTCGAATCATTTGCTAATTTTACAGCTAGATCTTGGCTTCGTTCAGTAGATTTAAGTGCGTTATCAAGGTCAAAATTGACTCTAACTGGTCTTACTCTAATATCAGTTTCATTAATTGTAATTGTTTCAGTTCTTTGAACATCAATTTCTCCAAGTCCCTCACACCCTTGTTTTGCAATCTCAGCTAAAGTGTCATCGCTTAAGATTTCATTTGTATTAAAAGTAGTGATCTCATCAGCATTTTCTACGATGTTATTAACTTCATTTACATAGTTTACGCCTTCTTGAGTAGGGTAGGTAATATCACCTTTGTACCAGTCTTTTAGAGAATTATCTGAGTTGAGTTCTGGGCTTTCAATAGCAAATCTATCTAGTCTAACAAAACTTGATTCGGTAGTTGTTATATTAGAAGCATCAAATTTGAGTGCGTATTTTTCGCTGCTGTTAGCTTTTTCTTGTTCAATCAATTTTTCAGACACTTGCCCTTCTACTTTAAGGTTAGCAAAAACAGCTTTTTGATCAGCATTTAGATTACCTGCAAAAAATACATCCAGGTTAAGATCATCAGAATATTTTGAATCAATTGGAGTTATAGTAGTCTTGGCTGTACCTTCGGTTTGTAAGACTCTAATATCTTGAGCTAAGCTTTGTCCTGGAGCCGTACAGTTTTGACCTGACCGTAGATCATTAAGATAACCTTTTTGGATACCTCCAGAAGTGATCAAATCTAATCCCATAGATTGTCTGTGAAAACCTAAAGCATCTAAGGCTCTAGAAATAGGAGATTGTCCTTGAATAGGTATAAATAAAGCAAAAGTAACCAAAACAACTGCTAAAAGTCCTACTCCAATTACAGTTTGAAGTTTTACCTTGTGAGTATGATTGTAGTGATTAACAAATCCTTCTTTTTCAGTATTTGCCATGGTGGTAGCTGAAGTGTCAGTTTTTACGGTTTCTTCAGGGTTTGTATTGTGATCAGTATTCATACAATTATAAGTTTACTATTATAAAACACATTTTAATGCTTTAGTCAAAGATATTGACAAATAATTATGTTGGCATTAAATTCTTCCCATATGACAATCTTTAGCAAAATAATAGCAGGGGAAATTCCAAGCTATAAGATCTATGAAGATGAGCTGGTATTTGCTTTTTTAGATATCAATCCTAACCGGTTAGGTCATACATTGATAGTACCAAAGCAAGAGATTGCATACTTTATTGATCTTTCTGATGAATTATTTGCTCATATAACAAAAGTGGCTAAACTGATTTCCACTGCTATCGAAAAATCTACTGATTGTAAGCGGGTAGGGCTGGTTGTTCATGGTATGGGTGTCCCTGATCATTTTCACGTCCATCTAATTCCGATGATAGAACCTGGTGATTTAGATAGTCACAAAGCTCATACAGAGCCTGAAGAAAAAATGATTGAGACTCAGCAGGCAATAATTACTAATTTGAATTAAATCTACTCTATAGTAATAGTAATCCTTGGTGGGTTTAGATTATACCTGCTTAAATTTGAATATATCAAATTAGATTGATAAGCTGAAAAAACCACGATCATAGCAACTAAACTAGAAGTTAGGATCAAATATCCAGTTGTAGTTCTAAAACTATAAAAATGCCCACTAATTAGTTTAGTGATCCAAGTAATTAACAAAAATACCAAGGCTATAAATATGGCTACAAAAAAGAAATTACT
Source organism: Patescibacteria group bacterium (assembly GCA_038256935.1). Taxonomy (GTDB): domain Bacteria; phylum Patescibacteriota; class JACMRA01; order JACMRA01; family JACMRA01; genus JBBSJV01. The sequence continues at coordinate 5,540 of JBBSJV010000059.1, read as the reverse complement.
AGCTACGATTAGACTTGAAAAGATACTATAAGTAGTTTGAGAATAATTGAAATTAAGCAATTTATAATCGGGTAAAGTACCATTTTGTAGGTAAAATAGTCCTAAAGCCGCAGATATTATACTTAGCCAAAATCCTAATGTCCATTTTATATAATTAACATAAGGATTGCTTTTATTAACCCCTCTTGTTCCCCAATTTGTGTCATTAATAGTCAAAAGTCCTTTAAATCTAGCTGGAATTACAAATAATATGTGCAGGAAACCGTAGAATACAAATAGCAAATGGCTTGGTTTTTTGGATAATATCAAACCAAAGAGAATCTTTACAAACGATACTCCGATCAAAATCAAAAGATAAGCTACAAAGGTAAGCACATCACCAGTTTGGAAAAAGCTGTAAAACAAAACAACTAATGATAAGGCATACATTAAGAATAAAAATGGCTGAATCATAGTATCAATGAGTCCGTAAATAGGGATATTATACCAGTATTTTAGAGTCCATAAAAATTCCCTGTAAAAACTTTTACTCCAGCGAGTTTGCTGGCTTACATAAGTCAATATATTATCTGGAACTTGAGTATAGACCCTAGCTTCTTTTTGAAACCTTGTGATATAACCTTCTGAAAAAATCAGATTAGTCAGATGCCTATCATCCCCATAAGTGCATTTTTTACCAAAGAAGTATTGATTGACGTATTGTTCTTTGACTTTATCAATAGACTCTTTTCGATAAATACTAAATGGACCAGAATTGCACATCATACTGTTATTGAAACTCTGAGCTGCCCTTTCAAGGTGGAAAGCATACCAGTATCTGATCTCAGTAAGCTTGGTCAATAAATTGGTATTAGCGTTTATTACTTGTACATCTCCTGTTACGGAGCCAATCTTTGAATCTGATTCGATCTCAGCAACTAGCCAAAAGATTCCCAAACGATTGATAATTGTATCTGAGTCTACAGTGATTATGTAGTCTCCAGTAGCGTTATTAAACCCTACATACTGTGCCTCGCGTTTACCGCTGTTTGGTTTGCGAATAAATTTTATCCCTTGGTTGTAACCCTTTACATAAATGTGTCTTATTAGTTCAAAATTACTTGATCCATCGTCAACAAAAATTATTTCAATATTTGGGATAGATAGGCATTCAATAGCCGAATCCATAACCTTATCTAAAACCTCTGGGTCTTCATCAAAGATGGGGAATATGACACTGACCTTTGGAAAAACCGTTTCATCAAGCTTCTGTTTCAAAGCCTTATAATGAATCGGGTTATCATGGTTTTGCTGTAAGTAATTCAGATGAGCGTAAATGTATTGAATAATAGCTCGAACAAGACTGATAAATACGTAAGTAAAGGTAACAATCTCTAATAGATTGTAGATATTATTTGCTGGCACTGTTACAGTTTATGCACAGAAAATTGGCATGGTCAAAACTCATATGTGACCTAATAATCTAAACTCATAGTGAAATTTTAAGTTATCTGAGGCCTTATTTAATAATATTAATCAGAAAAGGTTAAGATTATAAATTAATCAATTATTTTACTTTAACATCCTTATATTATTTGTAAGTTGATCTTTTAACTCCTTAAATTCTGAATTTATAACTATTCCCGATGAATCTGATGCTGCTTTAGAACACTTTGATAATATATCTATCGTTTCGTTAGCCCAATCCGTCCACACCTCTTTGCTAAGTTCTAGATATTGAGCATTACCAAAACGAGACAGTATCTCAAATAGCTTATATACACTATTTTTTTCGGAATTGTTTAACATTCTTGCCGATCTAGGAATTTCCTTGCCTGATTTGGTTTTATAATCTGGATTTACAAACATCTCGCCAGTTGAGTATGAATGAAATATTTCTCTGGCTAAACTGTAAATAGCAATATGTGTTTGCATCATAAGATCTGATTTTATTTTCTTTTCAGGTTTACTTTGTCTTGTTTCTGTATCATAGGACTGAGCCTGTTCTTGCTTATTAGAGACGTGTCCCCCTCGAAGATTATCCATCGTATGATATTCCCTCTCTCTCGTAAAGTTTGATTGGAAATTAACTTCAGTTTGACCCGTAGGTTCTAATTGATACCGTCCACTTGTTTCAAGATCCCTAAGATAAGATTTAAGTTGAGCCGAATGTGTTCGACCAAGTTCATTAGTTGATCTGATATTTTTCGCACTTCGAATCAACTGTTTTATCTCATTTAACCATTGTTGAGCTGTTTGTTTAGCTATTCTATCTCCGATTGATCTTGCAAATTTATCCATTTCATTTAAGGGAGAATTTAATATTTCAATCAGTGTATTTACAGTCTCAGTGACTTCGTCATCTATTGATAAGGCGCTTTCATTATTGAGTCTGATAATTCTAGTCAGTAATTGGAAAGCTTCTGTGTAAGTACTTAATTCTGAGCCACTCATATTACCAAACAAAGAAGATGCGGCGGATGAAGCTTCTAATGAAGTAGAGGCTGTGAAAATTAATTTGGTCTGCTCTTCTCTAAGGTTTTCGATCCACTTTTTAAAATTTTCAGAACCGGCATCAATTAATTTGTCGAGGCCACCTGCAAAGGTTTGAGCACTATTTACGGCAAATTTTATAGTAGCATCTATTTGTCTAGATGTATTTTCTATCATCTTGTTATATGCCCTGCTAAATCGTTTATGTGCCTTATCAATAAGTTTAACAATGTTTTCATATTGATTTCTTGCAGCCTGCTTAAGGTGATCAAACATTGTACTTATAAATGCAGCAATATTATTGAAGTTGTTATTCTGTCCCAAATTTGAGACTTCTCTTGATCTAGAAGGAGTATTTATCCGTGCACCAGTTGTAAGAAGTGGAGCATTTAGTTTAGATAATAGCAAATGTAAACCCTTTTGATGTTTTTCAGGATACCCACTATCTGTTGCTTCAGATTGTAATAAATTAGTCAGGAGTTCGAGTAAGTGGCCTTTAATTTGCATATCCTTCATACTTAAACACTCATCTACGAGCGATGCAATATCACTATTTGAACCTGTTCTATGTATTTTTCCCTTAAACAAATTTGAATTATAGGCTTCAATAAGTGTAATAATGTCTTTAAGCCGATTCCCCTGATTACTATAACCGCCTCGCACTACATCATCCACGGCTCTTAAAAAATCATCAGAAAGCTTTTGTCCTCTCTTCAACACTATATTATTTTTATTGAGCTTAAATTGAGTATCCCTATCAGGTTCACCATTCATATTCAACTGTGCCTTAGGTTGCTGGGTAGCATTTGGCATGACTGGTAAAGCAGGCATACTATTAACAGGAGTATTATTAACGGGAGCTGGTATAGAATCAGGAGTAGTATAATATTCTGCTTTTATCTGCAATAATTTTTTTGCAAGTATCTCAGTTTTGCTTGGGTAGCTCTGACAAAGTTGCAGTAGAAAAATATAAACAATACCGCCTTTTTCTCCCTGTTTTGGAAGAAAATATGTCTGACCTTTTTCGACAAACTGGTAAAAAGAGCTCTGACTAAATCCAGCCCGAGACATAAACCCTCCTTCTTTGTCTGATATATTTGGAAACTGATCGATAGTCACTGGTCTACCTAATCTTCCTCGCTGTAGAAATATAGCAAGTTCACTTGCGATTTGATCTGTCGTGACTTTTTCTATAGTTTCTTCTCTTCTAGGTTTGTTAGTTTGAGGCGCGCGCGGTGCATTTGGTTGAGGTTGATTTTGAGGGAGAGGATGGGAATATTGTGCGATTATATCGTCAATCATTCTAATAATATTCTCAGCCGTCTTATCTGTACCTTTTAGCCCTCTCACAGTTCTAAGCTGTTTAAAAAAGACAGTTTTTTCGGTGTTATTTCCATCCCCTTCAACAGTTCCTCGCACTTCCTTTAGCCCTCTAGTAGCAATCTTTTCTATCCTTGATATTTGCTCCTTTAATGATCTACTATATTCTGCCAAGGTTTGTTTTAAATAATATAATTGAGTAATGTGTTGTGGACAAATATCTCCTTGACTCTGAATTGATAACACCCTATCTAATTGCTCAACAAGATCAACGGCTGTTGAGGCTATTCTACTATGAGCGTCTCTACACTCACCACAGCGTCCATTACCATCGGGGCAATAAGAATCAATAGAAGCAATATTTTGCTCTGTATAATTATCAATTAATTCACAAGCCAAACCTCTAACTGCAGACCCGATGTTATTTAATTTTTTATGTGCTCCATAACTTCTTATATTTGGTATTTCCCCCTTAACCTTATCTGCTAAATTTGATAATTTTGTCCCAATCTCAGCTTTTTTGCTAACAAAAGGTGTATCCTTATCTGCATATTTTCTAAATTCTGCGTATTTTCTGTCACTAGGCCAAATACCATCACTCCATCTCATATCATAACCCCCAATGAGAAGCAGTAAATTCATCAAAGCTTTAGTGCGTTCCATTCCTTGTAAATGATCTATCTGCCCGCTTAGCATGATAAATTTTTTTTCTGCCTCTAGAGCAAAAATACCATGAGTTTGACCAGCTCCTTGTTCCAGTTGTTGTTTAAGTGCTGAGAGGCCACCAGCTAACATATTAGCTAGATTTTCAATAGCTGCAACTTCACTCAAATCTTGTGGGTCTTCCCCTCCAAATCTTATTCTCATTTTTGTAACTAATTTAACAATTCTTTAATATAAGCACATTTTATTGTTAATTGCAAATTTACTGTTAAGCTTTCTTTTAAAAAAGAACAGACGCTGATTTGTTGTTAGAAATCGAATACTTTCCAACATTTTATCAACTAGTTACAAGGGTGGGAGGGGGTACTGGACTAGGTGAATTAATTGAACCGTTATCTCCATCATAATCATTACCATGTTCTAAGATGTGTTTTATTTTTCTTGATAGTTTTTCTATTCTAAATTCTTGAGTTAGATCTAAAGTCTCTGAAAGCCCTTGTAATTGAGATACTAACTCTTGATTTAGTATTTGCGAGGGGTTTGAAATATTTCTTAGTTCAGAAATTTTGGAATTATTATAAAGATTAGCCTCACTAGGCATAATGACTAAAGCTATCTCATTTAGTAAATCATACAAATCTAATACAAAAGGTTTAACTTTTTCTTCACAGCATTGATGACCCTTCTGCAAAAAAATAGTTGCAAAATAAAGTTCCGATTCAATAGTTAATATAAGATAATTTAGTATTTTGTATGGATCAATTTCACAATTCAGATCAGATAATTGTGAAACGGTTTTAATAACATCGCACTTACTGGCCATGCTAATGAGTGAAATAGCTTCAGGAATTTCTATTTTATCATAATTGATTTCAGGGTTCGATATTTTATCATAAAGTTCAAAGCATTTGATTTCTAATATTTTCTCTAAGACAATAATAGCCTGTTCAGAACCAGTTGATGTAAAAACATTTTTAAGACGAATTAAAGCATTTAATTTCAGCTGTGGATCAATATTCTTACAAGCCATTAACAAATTATATACTGCAATATAATCAACTTTTTTAGTCGGAAAAACATATTTG
>JBBSJV010000058.1:0-9646 GCA_038256935.1 Patescibacteria group bacterium | reverse complement strand
TGACTGATTGAAAAAAATAATGATTGATTTAGACAGTCTTCATTTTGGAGTCTTGTGGCAATAATCAATACATCTCTGTAAGTAAGTGGAGTGGAAGACAGATTTGAGACTAGACTAATTTCTTTTAGTTTTTCAATAATAAAATCAACCAATTCTTTTCTAGCTTTGGTCCTACTTTTCTTTTTAATCTTCGTATTATTATGCAATGTAGGCATTTGATTTTTTGAGTGATTTGAAATTTTGCAGCCAAAAACTTTTCATAAATGCTTAACAAATAAATTCAACCTAGTCAAGAAAAAAGGTAAACAAACCCTCACACTATGAATTATCTAACAAATACAGAAGTTGCCAAAAAGTATGGAGTCTCAAAAGCTGCTGTAACTTATTGGGTAGATGGTTCGCTAGAAAAAAAGAATAATTTAGAATTAGAAGAGGTTAAGGGTAGATATAAAATATTAGATACAGAACACAATAGAGCTGAGATGTCGCGTCTTGCAGAGACTGGCAAGAAATATAGAAGCTCGGTGCATCATAAAGAGGCGATACCAGATGAGCATTTTGCAAGCACTTTCAGTGTTAATGAAGCTTATGAAATTGCTAAAGATTTAGAAGTAAATTCTGAAATTGACTTTAAGTTTACATACAAAAACGGTGGAGCAAAATTTTGGGACGATTATTACACATCAAGCATTAAATTGGGAACTTACAAAACCCCAGCGAGGGTAATAAATTTATTAGGCCAGAGTTTAGACATTATTGCTCAAAGAATTAATAAAAATACCTTTATAAATATTGTGGATCTTGGGCCAGGAAATTCTCATCCAGTAAAGAAATTTATTTCTGAACTAAGTAAAATTAGGAAAATAAATAAGTATGTATCTATAGATATTAGTCAAGAAATGATAGATATAAGTAGTAATAATATTGCTCAATGGTTCCCAGATTTAAGCTTTGATTCATATGTAATAGATAATGATTCTGGCAGCTTAATTAATACATTTTCAGATATTCGAAAAGATAAACTTAACAGTATTAACCTAATTATTGACTTAGGAGGTACAATAGGAAATCATAGGGATATAAATAGAGTGCTTAAAAATATTTCAGGTGGTATGTTGGGTGATGACATTTTTATATTATCTAACAATTCTGATATAGATAACCATAGGGTTTCATTTTCACAAAATATTTCATCTACTGAACAAAATACATGGATAATAAAAGATCTTGGTATAGATATGGAATTGTGCCAATTTTTTAGTAAATACAATGACGAGAAAGAGTGTAAGGTTAAATACGTAGTATTAGATAAAGATTACACAATTGATTTTACAAGTTACAATGGTAGGAAAGTTGAATTATATAAAAACCAAGACATAGTAGTCTGGAGGCATTATATGACTAGTACTGCTAATGTATTTAAAGAATTTGATTTATCTAATCTTAACCTAGTAGCTTATAATACTGAAATAGATTTGAGTCATGTTTTAATGATCTGCCAAGTCAAGGCTTAACTTTTTTGTTTAGAATATTTATATAGGTAATAAGGATCAAATTTTGTATGGGCACTTTACAATTGTAATTTGCTCCTCTGATATGATTTCTAGTTTAAAGATATATAGTCTAAAATTAAAGATAAGCTTAGCAAAACAATCTTATAACATAATTAATTGAAAATTGTAAGATAATGATCTATAATAATACATAGATTATACTTATTTTAAAGTATTAAAATGATACTAGTGTTATATAAGTATCTAACAAATGTTATAAATACAAATTGCATATGGCTAAATTCAAATATTTTCCAATTCAGATAATAAAACCTAACTTCCACTCAGAGCTAGTCGATTTAGTTATATATTTGGATGTGTTTAGAAGCAAAAAATTGCAAGGAACTACATCTTCTCGCATTTTTTTCCAATTAAAATCATTGTATAATACACTAGAAAGCATATACTCTGCTCGTATTGAAGGAAATCACTAGAGTAATAGACTCAACCACAACTCTATATGGAGACCTACAAGGAATAATCGGATTAAAATTACAAAAAATCGATCAACTGGAGCTTGGCGAGATTGTGGAAGATGCTGATGAGATTGCTGAATTTTAATAACACCAAAGTCAACAAACAATGACTTTATAATAATCTTTATAAACAAACTAAAGGTTAGGACTTGCTTTGTGTTTCTGGTGCTATTGAATCAGTTTTTAACCAATAAACCAAGCTTTTTTGTTCAAATCATCAATAAAGAAGATAGAGATGCTGAAAAAAGCTGTTAATGACAATCAATTTGTCTAACAAAGCCATCATCCCTTACTCCACCAAATCCGTCCCGTTTAACTCCAAAAGTTGACTGATTGAAAAAAATAATGATTGATTTAGACAGTCTTCATTTTGGAGTCTTGTGGCAATAATCAATACATCTCTGTAAGTAAGTGGAGTGGAAGACAGATTTGAGACTAGACTAATCTCCTTTATTTTTTCAATAATAAAATCAACCAATTCTTTTCTAGCTTTGGTCCTACTTTTCTTTTTAATCTTCGTATTATTATGCAATGTAGGCATTTGATTTTTTGAGTGATTTAAAAATTTGCAATAAACTAACTGACAATATTGCTTAACAAAATTGTTACATGCTGTCAAATTGTCTCTTTAAAAAATATTAAAATATGAATAGTACACTTTCGAATGCTGATGTCGCAAGAAAATTTAATGTATCGAGAGCTACCCTAACAAGGTGGGTAAATAGCGCACAAACAGGTCAAAACAATTTACAAATAGTGAAGGTTAAAGATAAATACAAAATATTAGATAATGCTCACAATTTGGCTGAACTAGATAGGTTGCATAAACAAGGCCAAGAATATAAAAGAAGTAATCCAATCAAAATAACTAAGCCTAATCCTGAGATTTATACTATATATAACGAAGAAGAAATCATTGAGATGTTAAATGATTTGGAGTTTAAAAAACAAATCAATCTTAAATATTCTTACAAAAACGGGGGTGCTACTTACTGGAATAATAGATATTTATCAGGTGTTTCTCCCATTCAAAAAACAACTAAAGATCTGACCGACTCGATTATTAATGATTTAGACTATCTGGTTTCAGATCAAAAAAAAGTTAATCTAATTGATTTAGGACCTGGGAATGGATATCCAGTAAAAACAATAATTGAAGATTTTAATAATAAAAATTTGATAAACAAATATATCCCAATTGATGTTAGTCCTGAGATTTTAGAGATAACTAAAAGTAATATAAAAAACTGGTTTCCTGATTTAGATATTAGAGATTACTGTCTGGATATTGAGTCTTCAAGATTTGGTAAAGTTTTTTTAGAAAATAAATCCCTTACTAAAAATATCCCAAACATTGTCTTGTATATTGGAAACACTATAGCTAATCATGATGACAGTGTAAGAGTAATTAAAAACTTAGCAGATGGCCTTACTGATAATGATGTAATCATCATGACCTATACCCTTGATTCCAACGCGACTAGATCTACTCTAAACTATGCCAAAAACTTAGACGCAGACAAACATCACACTTGGTTATTAGAATTATTTGGAATTGATGTTGAAAAGTGTCAGACAAAGGTTGAGTATTTAGCTGAAAAAAAGGTAAAAATTAAATATTTAATATTAGATAAAGATTACAGAATATCTATAAATCTATTTGGCGAAGAAAAAGTTTTAGAACTTAAGAATAAAGAGTTAATAGTTATTTGGGAACATTATTTAGTCAGTTACATTGATTTTGTTAAGCAAATACAAGATTCAGGATTAGAAATTTTGGTTTCAAGAAAATCTTTAGACTTGAGCTCAGGTATGGTGGCTTGTAAAATCGTTGCTAATAAATAAATTGGTAACCCTCCTAGATTAATACCTATCCGAATTCTCTCTTCTTTGGTCCCGATCCAAATCTCTCTTTTTGATCGACTCTTTTTTATCGAATTGTTTTTTACCTTTTACTAGGGCAATATCAGCTTTGAGCCAGCGACCGATTTGTTTGATTTGAAGCGGTATACAAGTTATTCTTTTTTCAAGAAGTGCAGTTTGGATGGTTTTTTGCTCTTTTTTGTTGAGAAGCAAAGCCACGTTTTCGCGGATTAGTTCACTGCCAAAGTTTAACATCTGAAGCTGGCCAGTTTGCTTTTGATAAATGATAAAAACCCCGTCTAATTGGACTCTTTTGTTTCTGATTTGCTTGACCATATGCCCGCTCAAACTCAGCCCTGCTTGGAAGGTTTCGATGATTTCGTATTCAAATCTGGCTTTGCGATTGACTAGCAATACTGACATTACCCTTATATTGGACAACTTTTAGGGCTTTGACAATAGTTGATGAATGAAGATCGTTTTTTTCTCAGGTTCTGATTTTACCATTCCAATTTTAGAGTCAATATTGGCTTCTGAAAATAAAAGTTTACACTCTATTGCTAAAGACCAGTTTGAAAACCTGCAATTAGTCAATCAAAAACAGTTCTATGGCAAGATTAAAGACTTATTAGAAGCTACTCAAGATCTAGTTTTTGCTAAATCAAAGGTATCTTTAAAAACCATTATTACCACCCCTGATTACACTTTGCGTGGAAAGACTATTCAGAATAAACTGACTAAATTTGCAAGTCATAATTCAATAGAACTGTTTCAACCTGAAAAGATAAAATTGGAGTGGGAGGCTTGGAAAAGTACTCATCTAACTGGAGGTGAAATTGCTGCAGTGGCTTCATTTGGTAAGATTTTAAATGATAACGTTTTAAATAGTTTTGAATACGGAGCTTTGAACTGGCACCCAAGTAAATTACCACAGTATAGAGGGATGTCGCCTATGCAATTTACCCTTTTAAATGGGGAACAAAAAACTGCTTTGAGTTGGATTGAGATGACTCAAGAGATGGATGGGGGGAATTTGCTGCTTCAACTTGATAAACAATTGCTGGGTCATGAGACTCTATCTGATTTGACTACTCAGATGGTAGAATTAGGAGCTAAAAGCTGGGCTATTGCTATGCTTTCTGAAGCTTATTCTAAGATAAATGCTGATAAACAGTTTCAAGTCATACAAGATGTTAATAACGTAAGTTTAACTTCTAAAATAACCAAAGAACTTGGATTAATAGACTATAAATGTGTAGATGCAAATAAATTGTTTAATCACTATAGAGCTTACTATGGCTGGCCAAAAACTATTATTTCATCTCAAACATTTGCTCAAAAAATTAGTTTAATTGAATGCTTTGGTGTTGTTTCTGAGATCTCACCTGATATTGTAATTTATGAGGATGGGGAATGGGTGCAAACTCTTGAAAACAAAAAACTCCTCACTTATTTGAAAGCGGGGTTAGGTGGTTTTATCCAAGTGCTTAAAATTAAATTAGAAACCGGGAAGGAAATCAATTTTCAAGGTTACAAGTTTAAATAAATGCTATGAAAAAATTATTAAGTAAAAAAGCTATTATTGAGGTCCTTGCCACTCTCTGTATTATAGTATCAGTTGGCTTTGGGTTTTGGTTTTTCCAAAGCTATCCACCAATACAAGAAAAGCTTAATAGCGTTACTGTAAACCAAGATTTAGTACTCGCGGATAAGGGTGGTTACTGGCTTCTTAGTAGTAGGGATAATGAAGCTCAAACTCTTCTGATCTTTTATCCAGGAGCCAAAGTACAGCCATTAAGCTATGTATATAATTTGTCAGGATTAGTTTCGACTTCAGTTTCAATAGCAATTACCAAGCCACTTTTTAACTACGCTTTTTTTGATATAAATGCGGCTAATCAAATAATTCAAAGTGAGTTTACTTATTCTCAGTTTTATTTGTCAGGGCACTCATTAGGTGGAGCAATGGCTTGTATTTTTGCACAGAGAAATAGTGATAAACTAGATGGCATGATATTGCTTGCAAGCTATTGTGATAATGATATTAGTGGGAGCAATTTGGAAATAATTAGCTTAGTTGGTAGTAGAGATGGGCTTTTGGAGATGGAAACGATTGCTGAAAATAAATCTAATCTTGGATCTCAAGCAAAACTGATTGTCATTGAAGGTATGAACCATGCTCAATTTGGCAGCTATGGCAGGCAATCTGGAGACTTGGAAGCCACAATTTCTGATCAAGAGGCCAAAGATATTGTGAATGAAAAAATTTTGGAGTTTATCTCTAATCAATAGCCAAAAAATTTTGACGATCACAGTTTTTTTATCTATAATTAATCATTATTAAATTATTATGCCTGAAGAAACTTCAAAATCTCAAACAAGTGTTCCAAGATATTACAAGATAGGGTTTATTGCAAGTAGTGTAGCAGCAAGTATTTTGTTTTTTGCTCTTATTTTTAGTCTGTTTTATAATCTTTCATACCTTCTGTCAGCAAATCCAAATAACTCTACATTGACAGTGGAAGCTTCAAGTACGAGAGAAGTCATAGCCAATGAAGCCAAAGCCACTGTAACTGTGATTCGTAGAAACCAAAGTAGTGATCAAGTAAATCAAGATTTAGACGAAGCTACCAATCAATTGATAAGTATATTGCAAGAAAATGGCATTTCAAGAGATGATATTGAAACTAATAAAAATGTATTTCAAGATTACTCTAGTTTTGAGCCAAGAATATCCCCTCAACAAGGATCAGAAAAAATGGGATATATGGGTAATCTAAATGTTACTATTAATTTTAAGAATATTGAAAATGCCGACACAAGACCAAATGAGATTTTACAAAGTCTAAATCAAATCCCTGACTTACAATTTAATGGATATGATTATTCAGTTGAAAATAGGGAGCAAATTTGTAATGAACTAGAATCTGAAGCACTTAAAAAAGCTATGGAGAAAGGTCAAGATCAGGTGAAAGTACTGAAAGGTAAGAGAATAGTTAAGACTAGTGTGATCAGTGTTTTGGGATGCAATTCACAAGAAATGCCATATTATGGGCGAGCAATTCCAGGAGCAACTGAAGATTCCCAATCCTCAGAGCCTGCTCCAGTTTTACCATCAAAAAATGAATTAACTGCTAATGTTGCAGTAGAATTTGAATACAGTTTATAGGTTAATCAAAATCTATACACAAGTTATCCACAGCTTACAAATTAGTTATTGCACATCTTCCAAAGCCCTAAATCATTAGCTTTGGCTTGTTTTTCGTAGTCTTCAAATTGAGATTTGTATGTGGTATTTGGTGAATAAAATAAAGTTGAAGCAAAACCATATTTTATCATATAAGCATTGACACTTTTATCAATCGAGTTAACTTCACTTTCATTTAAAAAAACAAATCTCAGATAACGATCATATCTGTCTTTACTTTCTTTATCTCCTTTTATATACACAGTTTTGTTTTCCACCAAGCTTTGATTCAGTTTTTTGGCTTCACTTCCAAAGCACTCCACTGGGCTGTTTGGCTTTACAGTTTCAGGGGTGTCAATATTTAAATAGCGAATCATCCTACCATCTCCAAGCTCAATGGTATCTCCATCAACTACTCTTTTGACAAAGACTTTTTCAACCCTATTTACGTCATCTGGGTTGCTGGTAAAATCCAGATTAAAGCCTACAAAATCTGAAGCAAGGCTGGTAAAAGCAGGGCTAGTGCTACCAATTAAGAGAGTGATAATAACTAAACCAACTACCATTACCCACCATAGCCTCTGGTTTTGTTTTTTGACACTTAGGCTTAGATTTTTTAGATTATTATTTTTAGCCATTATAACTATTTTTACTTGCAGATACTAGACCTTGGAATAAAGGGTGGGGCTTATCTGGTCTGGATAAAAACTCTGGATGGCTTTGGATGGCGATGAAAAATGGGTGCATAACCTTGTCTAATTCCACGATCTCTACAAGCGATCTGTCTTGTCCATTTACATCGCAAAAGTTATGCTTACCTGAGACAATTAGACCTGTCTTTTCTAGTCTATCTACAAATTGAGGTTGGACTTCAAGGCGGTGCCTGTGCCTTTCGACGATATTTTCACTTTGAAATAAACTAAAAGCTAATGTGTTTGTTTTGACCTGACAAGTGTAGTCACCTAGTCTCATTGTGCCTCCTAATTTATTGATATTTCTCTGCTCTGGAATCATGTCGATTATGACGTCTAAATCAAAATCATCCTTGTTTTCAATCATTTCCCTTGAAACTGCGTTTAGGTTTAATTTATTCCTAGCAATTTCGACAACGGCCATCTGCAGACCTAAACAGATTCCAAGAAACGGGATTTTGTTTTCTCTAGCATATTTTATGGCCATGATTTTTCCTTCCATGCCACGGTTACCAAATCCGCCCGGAACCAAAACACCATCGACATCTTGCAACTTCAAATATTCACTTTCGCCCTGACTATTCAATCCTTGTTTTTCTAATTTTTCAGAGTCTATAAGTACAGTTTCCAAATCCACATTTTCACTAACAGCAGCGATTTTCAAAGACTCAAGGATACTCAAGTAGGCATCAGTTAACTTTGTGTATTTAGCAACGAGAGCTATTTTTACTTTTTGATTAAATTTATTTTGGCTCTTATTTTGAGCAATGAAAAAGTTTGGAAGTATTGGTTTTAACTGCACACCAACAAACTCTGATAGATTATCTACCATAGAGGTTTGTAAGAGATAAGTAGGGACATCATAGATCGAGTCAAGGTCAGGTAAGGGAACTACTTTTTGAATACTAAGGTTGCTAAATAGAGCCATTTTTTCCATGATAGAACTGTCAGGGTGTTCTCCATTTTCAGGTGCGTAGCGCACTACTAGCATGTCAGGTTGGAGGCCGCTCTTGGATAATTCTTTGAGTGAAGTCTGAAAGGGTTTGGATTTGAATTCTCCGCAGTTACGTAAAAATGGCACATAACCAAGGTGGATATGATAGATTTGTTTACCTAATTCGCTTCGAAGTTGGCGAAAACTTTCCAAAAAAATCTCAGCCTCCATGTCCCCTGTAGAACCACCAATTTCGATCAAGCGAATATGATTTTTTTTGTTTTCAGTATTCTTTTTAAATAATTCTTTGATCCTGTTTGTAACGTGAGGGATTAACTGAACTGTCTTACCCAAAGTCTTACCTTCTCTCTCTTCACTAAGAATAGAATCATAAACTCGCCCTGCAGAAACTGAGGAAATTCCTTCTAAATCTGTATTTAAAAATCTTTCATAGTGTCCAAGATCGAGATCAGTCTCAGCTCCATCGTTAAGGACATATACTTCTCCATGCTCGTAAGGTGACATTGTACCTGGATCAATATTGAGGTAAGGGTCAAATTTGATTGCATCTACACTAAACCCACTTGATTTTAATAATAATCCAGCTGAGGCAGTGGTGATTCCTTTACCTATACCTGAGACTACACCACCAGTGACTACAATATATTTGACCATATGTTATGAATTTATCCCTAAAGAATTGGATTGAGTCAAGTAATGGATAAGCTTAAAATATTTTAATTGGTATTGTAATCGGCCTCTTAAATTTTAATACCATCTGCGCAAATATAATAAGTACGCTGATAAATTTTTACTGTGATGCTGAATCAAGTTTTCAGTATCTCCTCCTTATTTT
The DNA here is from genome assembly GCA_038256935.1 of Patescibacteria group bacterium. Lineage (GTDB taxonomy): Bacteria > Patescibacteriota > JACMRA01 > JACMRA01 > JACMRA01 > JBBSJV01. The sequence continues at coordinate 85 of JBBSJV010000058.1, read as the reverse complement.
AACAAAAAAAAGACCCTGAAATAAAATCACCCTCAAAATAATAAATTTTCAGGGAAACCCGATAAATTCAGGGTGACAGTATTAT
>JBBSJV010000057.1:0-10060 GCA_038256935.1 Patescibacteria group bacterium | reverse complement strand
CCCTAGAATGAGACTCGCTTTTGTGGCATCAATGTCAATGCAAAACAACCACATTATCTTTTTTACATGGTAACTGCTTAATTTACCGAACTTAATCATATTCATAGTATACTAGAAGTTATTCTTCTAGCCTAGAGCCTATTATATTATGGTATTTAAAATTTGAAATTTAGCATAAACTAGCCACCACAGAGGATCCTGAAACAAGTTCAGGATGACAGTTAAAAGTTAAATCTGATAAATTCTATCAATCGATGTGCAGGCAAACCGAAGTCTACCTAGATCAAGTCGGGCCACCATTCGGTCGTTTCATTTACTTACTAGCCTGGAATAAATCCAGACTGTTCTAGCTAATGCTTCGCATTGCCTTTCTCTCAGTCGCCGTGAGGCTAGAAAAAACGAATCAAAATGTCCTGAATAAATCAGGCCACTTCGTTTCGTTTACTTGCGTAAACTGGCACCTTAGCTCGCCGCATGGCTCAAGGATCGGAACAAGTCCAATCTGTTCATGCTTAGCTTCGCTTAGCACTTCTCTAAATCGCCGTGGGGCTAAAACTTTACCCAGAAAAATGGGGCTGTTTGGCCTTGTACTCCTGCTTCTGTGTTTCCTCTGACCATAAATGGTAGGTCAGGGTCTCTATCTATAAAGATATTATTCACGTCTCCGTTAAGGCTTCTAAACACCAGCCTTTCAAAGTTTTGTCTGCCATTTTGGCTATCTACTATAGACTCATCGATAATTCCTGTAAATCTACCACTTCGGATGTTATTGACTGGTTCATTGAGTGCGATATAGGCTTTTACATCTGGATTTGGACTGATATTTCTGTATTCATAGGTATCTCGGTTATTCTCATCTTTGACTCTAGTTGCAACTTCTATACTTAATTGATCTGGTACTGCTACATTTGGCCCTCCTGCTGGACCTATGGTGGTTGGAATATTATCTAGATTGATTACAATCTCAGTTTGACCATCTCCGTTTATCAAAAAATACAATTGTCCAAAGGATTGTACTGTACTGCCATCAACAGAACCTAAAATTGATCTAAGCTGGATATCAGAAATACTATTTTTGGCTTGCAAGTTTGGATTGGTAATTGATAGATTAACCGGTTGAGCATTGAGCCATTCTCTGCTTCCAAAAAGAAATCCTAAATAAAACACAAGTGAAACTAGACTTATAAATAAAAAGACGTAGTAAATGCGATTTAGGGCAGTGTTTGAGTTCATATTATAAAAGATCTAAAATACTATCTTTGGAGTTGATTTTTTTGCAAATCTGCCTTAGTTTCTTTTGCCAATCTTTGATTTTAACAACATTGACTTCTCTAGTATCACCGTAGTGTTTGAACATATTTAGATCCATACCAGTTTGATCGGCAATACCTCTTTTCCAAAATAGCTTTACAATATCTCGCTGGATCATGCGATATTCCCAGGCAGGGCGATCGCTAAAGGCAAGGACCCACATTTTTTTATTTTGAAGCAAGCCTGTTGGTAGTGGTTTTTGAGGTTTAAAAGCAAACCCTGAGATAAAGACCTTTTCTAAAAATCCTTTTAATATTGCAGGAGCAGATAACCACCAGACAGGGTGAACAAAGATTATAAGATCAGCTTTTTTGATCCTGATTTGATACTCGATACTCTTGGTATTGCGATTTTCTGGATACCAGATAGGGTCAAACTCGGTGTCTTTATAGAGATCAATAATATCTGCAGTAACGCCTTTTTGTTGCAATTCATCAAGAATAATCTTACTAAAAGTACGAGGAAGTTGAGCTCTTTCATCCGTTTCAAAATCAGGAGAAGCAAGGACAATAAGAGCCTTAGAAATCGTCTGTGACATTACTGTAGTTAGGATCTATTGGCAGTGATTGTCAACTGACATCGAAGATGTCATCCCGTATTTAACCGGGTTTCCCTGAAAATTTATAATTTTTAGGGTGGTTTTATTACGGGATCTATCTCAATAAACTATAATCACCCATTCGCTGTCACTTCTGTAGGGGTAAGCCTCTGGCTTCCCAAAATACAACTGCAATGATGATTCATACATATTTTACAAAATAATTTTTAATCTTATTTGAAACGGGAAGGCAAGCCTTACCCCTACGTGGTCTACCCCCACCATTGACATTTTAATCACAATCAGAGTTAATAAATTAAATTCGGGGATCGTCTAATGGTAGGACTTTGGTTTCTGGTACCAACTATCGGAGTTCGAATCTCTGTCCCCGAACCACGAATTGATCTTTTGGAATTTTAATTTATATGAATCTAAATTATTATGATTATAGATATAGAGAATTAGAAGATAGATTAATTGTAGTTTTGTAATATATAGGAGTAGATGAATCAGATTTTAAAGAAGGTGGTTTAGCAACAAAAATAAATTCATCAAAAATTACAGAGTTATTAACTGAGGTAGCGATTGAATATGAAAATATATTAAGAGAATTATATACAATTTTAGCATTTAAATCCCCTCCTGATAAAAGTAAAAAATTTAAAAAAAATTAAGAAAAAAATTAACTCCCTTGAATTAGATCAAATCGATAAAAAGGCAATTATCAAAGGTACAAATTTCACAATTAAAGATAATTTGCCAGAAATTCATGACTTTTTAGATGATAAGTTATTTTTAAGTCATAAAAAATTATATTTAAGAGCAAGGTACTTAAGAGGATATCTAAATTACCCTTTTAAACCACTTAATAGAAATGAAAAATCTAAACCTGAATGGTTGCAGGTTTATGACAAAATAAAGCATGATAGAATTAATGGCGGTTTTGTTTCATCCAATTTAAAAATTTTAATTGATGCTTTCGGATCATATTTTGTTGTCATTTTTTATCTTCGACACTATCATAATTATCTTTACACAAGATTTGGTGAAGACTTTTTATCAGGTGTATCAATATGTGAAGATTTTGTTTGGAAATTTGAAAAAGATAGGTATCCATTTATCAAATTATCACAAGGTGAATTAAGCGATGGTAAAATGGACTTTGAATTGTTATCTAATATTAAATCTGAATTGTTCACACCAGTTTGTTTACCAGACAATGATGAAACTGAATCAATTACTGAAAGTTTTTATGTATGTTACAATTTTAAAAAATTAATTAAATTATTAATTGATTCTGAATCAAGATATTACGATTTTTTTGTCGACCACTACAATGAAGAAACGTTTGGTATAAAGTCAAACCTTAAATTGTTCAATGATAAGGATATTAATCAAATGTATAGAAAATTAATTGAGAAACCATATATAATTATTCCAAACTTACCTGAGGAAATCCTTGGAATTAAAAGATTTCTAAGTTAATTGAATAATTTTTGTGTGGATACAAATATATACTAACTACAATATCTTTGACAGAAAATAAGTCATGGCAATAAAGATATGACAGTATGCTCTACATATTATAATTTGACTAGCATGAACCGAATGTTTTTATTGTAACTATGATTTCTCGTAAATCCAATCGTTTACCTTATAAAATTATATATTCTACAAATAATTCATTTTTCATCACGATTTGCGTAGATAAAAGACGTTGTTTGCTTTCCATAGTAACAGAGGATGGGAAGCTGAAGCTTACCCCTACAGGAGAGCTTGTAAGTGAATCTTGGTTATCAATTTGTGATTTTGTAGGAGATATTATACTTGAAGATTTTGTGATCATGCCAAATCACTTTCATGGTATTATTACATTTATCGATACACCATATTTTATTAATTCGGGCAAAAATGTAGATTTAACCCAAATTGTAGGAATGTTTAAATCCAAATCTTCAAATTTAATTCGTAGGGGTAAGCCTTTGGCTTCCCATGATGAAATACCATTTAAATGGCAAAAGTCATTTTACGATCATGTGATCAGAGATGAGAAACACCTACAAAGAATCAGAGAGTATATTCAAAATAACCCTTTAAAATGGCATTTGGATATTCTCAATCCTATAAACAACGAAAAATACAAGCAATGGTTAGAATCAAAGAAATCTTAGGGCCAGACTTATCCACCTCTCAACTTAAGTTTCTTTTGATAATGAAATCGATCTGTATGTCAGATTAGCTGGGATAATAATGTCCACTCTGTGTATCAGATGCTTTCCCCTACAATTAAAACTACCTTATCTCAAAGTTCCACCAAATACTTGCCATGCTAAGATTGTTTTAGCTGTCAGGCTCATGATGATGTAGACTTTTTCTCCAAATAAATAGTTTTTCCAAGGCCCGATTTTTTTGTATTGCAAGAACATGTTGATAGCAAAGGTGTTAAAGGTTACGATGAGTGTCCAGAAAATCCATTTTACAAAATCTGGCACTTGCAACGTAACTCCATTGACTACTTGTCCATCGACTCTATCGATTGATGTAAAGAAATAAATTGCAACCACAATCCATGGAGAAATACCAGCAATGACGGCAAAGACGTACTCGGTCCAATCAGTCATGGCATTAGGGTCAATAGATTGTCTAAGTGAGTTTACTTTTTCGATGTTCAAGCCAAATAGATTCATTAAGGCATTGGAGACAAAGATCAAAAGTAATAGATTAAAATCTGCAATACCACTCAAAATTGCTATCAGACAAATCATGATAGAAGAAGAAAGCGCGTATTCGTACCAGCGAGCATAGTTTCGTTTGCGGGAGAGATTTTCTCTATACCAAGTGTTGATCCTTGGCATTACTAATAAAAAGTGGGCAATAGCAGATAATAATAAAAAAGAAGCCACAACTGGCCCTAATCTAAACTCAAATAAATTTTCAAAACCGATTGTAGTAGAAAATGAGCCAGCTCCGATATCAGGATTTGGTAATCCAATCAAAACTTGAGTGGTTGTCTCATTGCTTAGAAAAATCATCAAAAGACCTTGGATAAAATGTAGAATACCAGCTCCAAGGTTAAAATCACGTAAAAATTTAGCGGTTTTGTCATCGATTTCGATTAGCGGTTTTGTTAAATAGGACATATTAGTATTAAAATTTGATTTAAATAAAGCTAAGGGTTGTGGGTGTTTTTGGTAAGTCAACATTAATTAGATATATAATAATAAGACAATCTGAAAACCTTAAAGTAGAGGACTGCCAGTAAAATATTTGATCAAAAATCAAAATTATATTTATATTTAAGTTATGGTTGAAAAAGTTACAAAAAACAAGAAAGAGAAAAAAATAAAATTAAATAATATTGAGGCTGTCACTGGATCATCTAAAATGCAACTTTCAACATATAACGAGGTAATTCGTGGGACAAAACAATTAAATTATGGAGGGCTAGATTTATATTATGTTGAAGATTCAGAGGTAAAAATGGGCGATAAAACAAGTGGCTTGTTAGCTGACAAGAAAATGACTATTTATGAGTGCAGACCAAAAGAATCTAAAACACACAATCCAAATTATCAAGGTCTTGTTATTCCATATTGGTATTACACAAAAAAAGAAACATTTGAATTGATGGATCCATCAACTATTTTCATCTAAACATGATAATCATTTATTACATAACCTTATGAATCACTCCTCAGTGTCTTTTCTAACATTTTTTTGGAATAAATCGCATTTGGGTTGACGGTGGTTACCTTGGTATTAGGTCCATGCATTTCTACATAAAAAGGACCAGCTTGAATTATATCCACACACCCTTTTACTGATTTAGCCAGTTTCTGAGCCCTATTAATGTGATGATCATCAAATGTTATTATTTGTGCAACTATTTCACTAATAAATGTTGCAAATTGTAATTTTAATTCACTGTTATTTATTGCTGAAAAAGCCATCCAATATGCTTCACCATTAGAAAATGAGTAAATTTGTTCCGCATTAATGGAGCGGTTTTTATCATTCTTTATTGTATGCAAATTATCTTCTATTTTCTTTGATAATGTATGCAGAAAAGATGACTCAATAATTAGCTTTTGATAAGGGCTTAATTTTAGTCCACAACTTTCGGATATTAGTTTGTTTATATATTTGCTAATTTTAGGATAGCTAATAGAAGCAAAGAAAATAGTCTTGCCATTTTCCGCAGTTATATTTGTTGATTTAATGATATCTAAATTAGGAACTTGATCACTGATTCCATCAAGATGTTCTGGTCCATGATCTATATAAAATGTTTCAGAAGTAGTATCTATAAGCCAAGTGTTGGGATTTAAAATACGCTTAGCTTGTGAAGATAAATGAAGTTTTTTGAGGCTATCAAAATTAGTTACGCTAAGCAACATTTTTTCATAAAATAAATCAAGAAAGCCTGATTGTACTCTGTATCTTATATCTTGTTTTGAATCACCTGTTTGATTTTGACTGCAGTGCTGTTTTAAAAATTTATTAAAATAACCAGTAGCAAATCTTAAAAGGTTTTGTATGCTATCACCTAATCCACTTTTAGCTGCTTCTATTGTTTGCAAATACAATTCTATGGTTATCCCATCTCCGATAAATACAATATTAAATTTTGGTTTTGTGTTAATTTCATCAAAGCACTGAGATAGTATTATATCTACAAAAGCCATCAAATTTGAAGCAAATCTATTTATTTCAATAGGTGTAAGTTTTTCCTCACTTGCTAACTTTGTTGAATTTGCCATGTCTATAACTGTTGTAGAAATAGTGTGACTTTGATCCAATATACTTGGAATTGCTAAAACTTTATCTTGATTTTGTTTAATGTTATTTATCAAATCTTTTACTCCTTCTATTTTACGAAATTGCTCACAAGCACAATCGAGAATCTCTAATCGACTAATTCTTTCTTTTGCAAGTGTTTCTCCCATAAATATTATACTAGTAGCATATACTAAACTACAAAACCAAAATTAATTTGACTAATTTTACTGTAAATGCGCATTTCATTTAAACATAGCACACTTTTGCATTTCTATCAACTTAAAATGATTACAAAAATCAGATTGCCACATGACCTATAATTTACTTAATTAATTAGTAAATTATGCCAACTTTAGAAAGTCGATTTTCAACAGCATCGCCAAGACTTGAGTTTGTCCAATTATGAGTTATTAAAATTGCCTTTGAAACACCAATGTGATCGACTATTTGTAAGTTTTTGTATAAGCTATGGGCGTACGAATCTAAACTATGCCCCATGTCTATTAATTTAATATTCTTAAAAATGTTGGTTTCGAATGTTGTTTTTAAAGTAACAATGTCATTTGTGGTTGCAATAATTGCTATCTTATCTTCTGATAAAAACTGATTAGAGTGATTAATAAATTCATCAAGTTTTAACTTTACAACAGGAGTTTTTGGTGAATAATGAGGGTACTTGTTTCCAGGGATTACATCGTTTAATTTAGTTTCAAAACTCTCAATTTTTGTATCCAAATTATACTTTTCAAATACTTTTACAAGCTCATTTTTACCAATTGCACCAGGGCGAGCGATTTTACAGATGTTTTTATCTTTACAATCCAGAATTGTCGATTCTAAACCAATCTCACTTTCCCCGCCATCAAGTACAGCAGATACTTTCCCGTCCAGTTCATTAATTACCATTTCAGGGCTAGTATGGCTAGGCCTTCCTGATAAGTTGGAGCTTGGACCTGCTAAGGGTAGGTTAATTTTTTTGATTAACTCCAAAGTTTGAAGTTGGTTAGGGATTCTAAAAATTATATTTTTTACTCCTTGCGGTCTTATAAGCTTAGAATCATCAGGAATTGAAACTAAAAAACTAATCGGCCCAGGGCAAAATTCTTGGATCAAATACTGTACGTACTCTGGTAAATCAACTGCGTATTCTTTGATTTGATCAAAACTATGAACGTGGCAAATCAGAGGATTATCACTAGGACGGTTCTTGACTTTATAAACTTTACTTACAGCGATTGGATCTGTTGCAATAGCCCCAAGGCCATATACTGTTTCAGTTGGAAAAACTACAAGTTGGGAATCCAAAAGTAAATTTGCACAAGTATCGATATCTTTTGTAACTAGGGTTTGCATTTAATATAAATCAATCAAAAGTTTAACTCTCGGTCAAACAGTAATTTTAGTCCTATTAATAATTTATCATCATATCACTTATTGTCATATCGAAGTATAGCTGAGATATCCCCTAGTGCATATAGTTTTTTTAATTCCACCACAGGGGGTCTCTCAGTATCTTCGAGATGACAGCTTAAACCATTGATTACTTTTTTGCTTTAAACCATTTTGCAGCCTTGGGTCTGCGGTGGGGGCAACCTGGCCAGCAACATGGTGATTTTTGCCCTTCTATTATCTCTATCCCAAATCTGTTTAAATGATCGTCTTTAGTCTCTTGCTTCTTTGGAATTGTTACCCAGCAAATCCATTCATTGCGCTGAATCGGAGTCAAGCCATTCCACTTATTAAGCAAAGTCTTATCTTTAGTTAGAACTGATTCCATGTCTACTGTTAATTCATGTAAAGCACTTGGTTCTATTGTCAGGCCAGTCATATTAATACTAATAATTGTAAATTAAAATTGGATTTATGACAAAAGGTTTTCATGATTTTGTGTTGTAAATATGATTTTTATTGCAAAAAAAGATTTGAGTGTTAGTTTAGTAACAAAGATTACAGATACAGCAATAAATGTCATCTCGAAGGTACTGAGAGATCGCCTGTGGAGGCTTATGATGTTTTATTAATTGATAATAACCTTCTAACACTATGGGGTATCTCAGCAAGGCTTCGATATGACGGTTTATTTGATTTATTAAAATAAGCCTTATCTTTCAAAAGCCAAGTCCCAGACTTCTAGTTCTTTCCTGTAACCATTTGAGCTAGCATCTAATTGATCTTTGGAATAACACAAATGCAAGTCTTCTTTGCTGGTAAATTCAAATCTATCGTGTTTGTCTGGTTATTGCAACACGATATCACCTTTTATTTCCACTACAAAATACACCATTCTCCAAGTTTTACTAAAATCAGGGGAGTGTGTATCCCAATAAAATGGACTACCATCAGGGTTTGTAACTAGTTTTTTAATACTTACTATCTCAACGCCCAGCTCTTCTCTAGTTTCTCTGATCAAAGCCTCGATAATACTTTCCCCATCATCGACTCCTCCACCTGGGAGACACCAACAGTTAGGAAACTTAGGATTGTCAGGGTGCCTGTGAAGATGCAAGATTTTATTACCTTGGATAATGATCGGATCTACATTGAGCCTTGTGATGCCATCTCGTTTAGCCTCTCCTTGTAAAAGCTCAAAAGCTGTTAAATCCAACTCTTTATACATAGCTTTGTTATGCTTAAATCATGCCCTGTTGTCAATATTTTATATTAAATAATCTTGCCAAAAAAGCGATCATTTTCAAAAATATTGTTATTATGTCAGAAAAAATTGATTATCGTACTGCAGAGGAATTAGATCTTGAAAATATTAAATCATTTATCACAAGCCAGCTTGGCTATGAGGTGCTATCATTGTGACAAATCTGGAGACATGTTACTGGAAAAATCAGTAAGCAGGGTAGGGAGTATTTTTTCAAATTGGCAACTACTGCTGATATAGGACAGCGAACCAGCAATGAAGCTAGTTGGAATCAGCAACTCCAGATTGGTTTTGATCAACAAAGCAGTTTTGATATACCTAAAATTGTCTATAAAGGAACTTATCAAAATAGATACTTCTTCATTTGTGAATTTATCGATGGAGAACTAATTTATGATATAAAAACTGAAGACCACTCTTTACTTATTAGAGAACTAAATAGAATTGTAGACTTAAATATTTTTTTACTTAGATATGATGTAAATAATCAGTTAATTCTTAAAAGAGATGAGGGACTAGTTTTTGATCCATTAGCCATGATTGATATATACTTAGAAAAAAACTCTAACTGGGAGAATGAAACAGTAGAGGCAGGTATAGATGTAGATCTAAACAAAAACCTTGAAAATTTAGAAAATCTCAGAGGTAGTTTGCTTTTATCACTTAATCATGGAGACTTTACACCATGGCATATAATATTACAAAATGAAACTGACAAATTATACTTAATCGATGGTGAACACAGCTCATGTTATTCACCAAAATTTTATGATATAGCT
>JBBSJV010000056.1:0-10191 GCA_038256935.1 Patescibacteria group bacterium | reverse complement strand
GATTTTAAAAAACTATTAATTCAATTAAGCGATTTTAACATTTCTTATGAGGGTTATAATAGTAAAATTATTGCAATTGAATTTGATAGACAAAAGTACAATGATGTTGAAAAATACTTAAATCAGAATAATATTGAATATGAGGTAGGTAATCAGTAATCTAACTCTAAATGAATAACCTTATAAAAGTAGTATTTGAAGTAAAAGACGAAGAGACAGGTGAAATTATTATTGAAACACCTTGGGCTATTCATAAAGAATATGACGTTTATATTTTAGATGATCATCCTTTTTTTGCTTATGGAATAAGTTATAAAGATGAATTTGAAGCTATTAAAAAATATCCTGATGACGAAAGACCGTATTTTACTAAAGTCTTAAAGAAAAATGGTCACTCAACAATCAGATTATTTTTTAAAAATTGTACCAAAGAAGATTATATAGATATTTTTGATAAAAAGTTGAAAGCTTTATCCTGCACAAATGAGTTCTATAATAGTAAATTAGTTTGTATTGACATTGCAGATAGTACTAAGATTAATTCTGTAATTCAAATTTTATACGATGGATTTGAAAAAGAATTATGGGAATATGAGTATGCTGATGTAGATGCTAGTTTAGTTGATTGAAAACAGAAGAGTAGATGACTGGAAAGATGTAGGAATACAAGCAGGAATAGGAGCAGCAGCAAATGGTGCCTCAGCAGGTATTGGTATGGGAGCTGGAAGTGCATTAGCTGCAAGAGGAGCGAGTGTGTTTACTACAACCATAGGAACAGGTGCAGCTTCAGGGGCTAGCTTTGGAGCAATCAATAGTGCAGGCACTCAACTCAATACCACAGGGACAATTGACATTGGACAACTTGCAGGTGATATTGCAGTAGGTGGTGTTAGTGGAGGAGCAGGTGGAGCTTTGGCTCATGATATTGAGAAGGATTCTTTGCAGTCCAGAAAATTTTTTAATCAAAGACTGTGCCATGATTGTAGCTACTTAAATTGGGATTTAGATCTTAGATCATCAGTAGTACCACGACTTAAAACAACTGTAAAAGTTTGATACCACAACTCCTAGTCGGAACTTAACACCCAATGAATTGAATACTCACTCACAATATATATTTGCAATGAATAACAAAAATTGCTTTGTATAGTTTATATTGATCTTATGCGATTTGCGAAGTTATGAATTTTGTAAATAAATACCGAAAAATTTTAATAAGTAGTCTTTTTGTAATTGTAGCTTTATCATTACTTGCTGGAGGCTTATTTTTTATTCAATCCAAATCAGAATACAACCAATACCTAGATAAACAAACTAAAGTGAATAATTTGTTTGCCCAGTTTGACTCTACTAACCAAGAAATAATTAGCCTTAACAATCAGTTTTATGGAGATCTATATAGTCAATCAGAAGAAGCAGAGCAATTTGATAGCCAAAAATTCCAAGAAACCTCCAGTAGTCTCTACGAAGACTTAATCTCAATGTCAGTTTCTCAGGACTTAGAACTTTTATCAAGTCAAAACAATGAGTCGATGTTGAGGATCATTAAAACCCAAAAATACTTTATTATCCATGAACCAGCAGTCAACAATTGCTTTATTGAAGCTCTAGCAAAGTATGAAACTTGGATACCTAAGCTGGATAATCTCAATGCAGAATCTAAGATAAGCACTTCCCCCGGATCAATAACACAATTGAATACTTATTTTGCATCTTATCTTGAGGTCAATACCGCACTACAGACTCACGCCCAAGAATATTACAATTGCTACAATTTATTTTCCGAGGAAACCAAAACGATGATTGTCGAGTTAGGCCGAGAAATGGATTTTAAGATACTCCAAGAAGTTCAAACACTAATTGACTTTCACGAGTTTCAAGCACAGTTTTATGAACTTTTACAGTCAAAATTAACTACTTTATCAAAAGTAGAAGCCAGTGAAATAGGAAAGGCACCAGAGCCGATTGGCCTACTAGATGATATAGAAAATACTTATAATAAGATGGTAGAGATAAGCTTACAAGACAAATTTATAACCGTCCAAGAAGAAACAGAAAAATTTAAGCTGACTCGATACCAAGGTAATGATTATGGTCAAGATTTTTCTAACAAATATTCTCTTTTTAAAAGTTTATATAGTCCATTTGAATATATTAATTAAAACATAGATTCTTTGCTAAAATAAAACCATCTTTAGTTCTCGTCCAGGTTATACTCTCTACAAAATGTTATTGTTATGTTAGACAATCAAAATGTTTCAACAATCCAGTCAAAGCCTTAATCCTAAGCTTAAAAAAGGTATCAAGTATTTTGCTTATACAGTTTTAATTCTTCTAAGTATGTCAGCTCTGGTGTTAAGCCTGCTATATTTTTTGCCCCTGAAAAACCCCGCAGTTGCTTTTGAGACTGAAAAACTCAGTTATGAGGCCTCGTTAAGCTTGATTCAGCAAAGACAAAGCCAGGATGATACAAGTATCGACACTCAATGCAGCACCAAAGCCTATAATCATGGAAAACAGACTGAAAAGGCGATTTTATTGTATCACGGGTTCACCAACTGTCCAGCCCAGTATTCAATACTTGCCGATCAACTTTTTCAAATGGGCTACAATGTTTATGTACCAAGGCTTCCTTATCACGGTTATGCAGACAAAATGACAACTGATCTGGAAAAAACAACTGCAGGTGGCTTGGCTGAGTTTAGCAAACAAACTGTTTCAGAAGTATCTGGGCTTGGTCAAAAAATCTCAGTTTATGGTATTTCTGGTGGAGGAAATATTGCCATGTACTCTTTTTATAACTCCAATTTGATTAGTAAAGCAGTTATTAGCTCTCCTTTCTTGGTACCAAATGGTTATCCAAGTAGTAGCCAAAAATTTGTTTCAAATACTTTAAATGTCCTTCCTAGTATGTTTATTTGGTGGGACGATGAGGTAAAAGATCAAAGAACCACAGGGCCACTGTATGCATACCCTCGGTTTTCAACTAAGGCTTTAGCCGCTTTTGTAGGTCTTGGTGATAACATAAAATCAGATTTAGAAAAGGCAGATTATGGTTCCAGTAAATTTAAAAACAGAAGTATCTTTTTCTATACTGTCGAAGCTGACCCTGCTATAAATAACGAGACAGTCAAAAGATATAGCGATCAATTTTCAAAGTTGTCAGGATTACAAGTTAATCGGCAAGAATTCACAGCTGCAACTGGTTTAGGCCATGACGTAATCGATCCTAATCAAGCATATGCTGATACTGATTTTGTTTATCCGATGATCATCTCAAGGCTTTAATTTTTTTACCCTTTAAAGAAAATTAATACTTCCATTCTTAACGGAAGTTTGCTATAAAATAGTTGCTGAGACAATCTAAAAATTCTGATGCAAAAATTTTATAAGTCAGAGGTTAAATTACAGTTTAATTATCAACTAGACTAAGGACATTTAGTAATGCTTTATAAAGGTAAATAATTAGCCAAAGAGATTAGTAAGTTCACAAAAAATTTGAAATAAATGCGAGCATATCTTTAAATGATATTATTGACGCATTCAGGCAATAATTATACACATAAATATGTTGTAGTGTATTTATCCTATCTAAAAATATGGATTAGAAATTACAACTAGTTTTAGACACCTAAAAACCAAAATTTACTATTATTTTAGTATAATCAATAGTTTAATCGGAAATTATTTAAATTTTAAAAACAACTTTAACAATTGATGTAATTTTAAGACTGTCTATATTAAAGACTTTATTGGACTTGCAACCCATCTGATTTAATTATTGTTTTTTCGGTAATGGTTTAATTTAAAAAAATTCCTATGTTTTTTCCTTTAAATTTAATTCTATCCTGGATAAGTCTTTTTTGGTCCCTTTTCTTATTTGCTGTTCAATTTTATTGTCTAAGGCAGTGGTATTACCAATTTGATAATTGGGAGAGGTATTTGGCTTTAGCAGGTGTTATTTTAGTATTTCAAATAGTTGGTGGACCTTTAGTTGCTTTACTTTTATCCAAGCAAAAATCTGACCAGCGCGATGACTTGTACCAAGACTCGACTAATTCCAAAAAACAGTTTGATGAAACTACTAATTCTTCCTTCACGCTCAGCAGTAAGGTTGATAGTAAATACATAATAATTGCCATTCACGGTTGGGGCACTAATAGAAATGACTGGTCGTATATTTCTCCAAAGCTAAATGAACAAAGTGAAGTTTTGTACTGGGATTTACCTGGCCTTGGGGCTTCACCAAAACCAGAAGATGAAAACTACGAGTTATCAAATTATGCTAGTAAATTAAAAGAGCTTATTGAGAAGCAAACCAAACCTGTGATTTTAATGGGTCATAGCATTGGCGGGATGATAATCTTAACCCTTGCAGGTCAGTATCCAAGTCTTCTTGGCAACCAAGTTTCTAAAATGATCCTGATCCATACAACTTACACAAATCCATCCAAAACTGCCCTTTTTAGCGGCCTGCTTACTGCAATCCAAGAGCCGATTCTAAAACCTATGCTTTGGGTCCAAATTGCACTTTCACCATTGTTTCGTTTAGCAAATATTCTTAGCTATTTTAATGGAGCCGCATTTCTTGCTACTGCCCTCACTGGATTTGGCGGTCATCAAACTCGTGGTCAATTAGATCTGGCTACTCGTTTCATCTCTTTTGCACCAATTGATGTTGCCTCGCGGGGAATGCTTGCAATGTTTAGATACGATGCAGAAAACATCTTACAGCGAATTCAAATCCCAACACTTATTATTACTGGTACTAAAGATAGGCTGACAAAACCTGAAGCAAGCCATTGGATGAATGAAAATATACAATACCCAACCTTGGTGACAAATGATGGAGGGGGTCATATGGGTACTCTGGAAAGACATGAAAAAATCAGTCAGGAAATTATAAGTTTTATCTCTAGTTAAAAATTAGAACAGTGATACAAAGTTAAAATAAATTTATTAATTGATGTAATTTTGGAATAATTTGTGAACTGTCTATTACCTTTATTACTTGCTTAAACTGGAGTAATGTTGTAGTAAATTATCCAGTAAGAAAACAGAGCCTATTCAATCTTAAAAAAAAGTACTTGAGTAAAGTCATAATTTGAGATATGGTTTTGTTTCAAAGGAAAAATAGTATACATTTCATATGAAAAATAAAAACTTAAAATTTACTTTGGAGGAATCAGATATTGATAATTTTCTAAATAGTCATTTATATGAGGTTAATTCACTAATATATATACTAATATTTTGGGGTATAATGGCTTTGATCGGGTTATTTTTATACCTTTCTGGTACTGGGGTAAACTATACGATTTTGATCTCAATAATCGCTGGGCTTTTTGTAATTGGTGCTATTTATGCTTTATCAATTTATTACAAAAGGGTAAATAAGAAAGCTATCATGGCAAATTCGGACTTCTTTTTGGAGCAAGAGATTATCATCACCAATGAAGGTTTAGTTACCTCAAATCCTAATGGTAAATACACATACACTTGGGACAGGCTAACTGAAGTAATAAATACAAAGGGTAATTTTATTATAAAAATGACGGGAAATCAGATGATAATTGTACCGAAAAGACTTTTTTCTGAGCAGGGTGAGAAGGATTTTGAGCAAGCATTAAATCATTTTATTGCAGGTAGTATCATTGTTGGTTTAGCTACAGAATAAACAGTCACAATACTTGTTTGCACTAAATTATATTATAATCATATCATAGTATATTACTATAAATACTATTTTATAAAATATGAAGACTTCCAAAAGAACTGTATTAACTACAATTTTAACTATTATCGTAGCAGTGGTGGCAGGTCTTGTTAGTTTTACAATAACAGATTGGTTTCTCAATCCTGATTCCAGTAACGGCGCAGCTCCTGGAACCAGTAGAGTCTTTACTTTGAATGAAAACTTAGAACCACTCAAGTACTCTGAGGCATTAGCCAAGTCTGAGATTGTTGCCAAAGAGAAGTTTCCAAACAGTCAGTTGATTATATTTGGAGATGATGAGGGTGCTAGTAGCTTGTATTTAGGGTCAACTGAAATCAAAACTCATAATACCACAAGCTCAGCCAAACAATGGATTTTTGGCTACCTAAAAGATAATACTAAATCTTATACTGCAACTGCATCAGATAGAATTGATGTACCAGCTAATGATATGTTTGTAGTCCAAGTCAACTCTAGCCAAGCTCTGATTACCAGAGAAAGGTATTACGGAGATATAAAAGTATCCAATATCCAAGATATTTCAGCTAGAGTCAGCGATGTTATTTTAGAAGAATCAATGGCTAAAATAAAAGAAAGTTTTACCCCCAAAATACAAGCCTATGGCTATACAGAAGATGATTTAATCGGTGTCAATATTGCAGCTAATTATACTTATTATCTAAATTTTGGAATAGGTAATGATCCAATTATAGAGCCAATTGTCAACATTGAGTTTAGTTATCCAAATGGAGATTCGACTAGAGAGTTTTCTGCAGATTATTTCGTAGACTCTAAAGTAATAGAAAGTTCTAGGATTTATCCTGAGTAAAAATTTTAATACATGGCAAACACCAATAAACCTCCCAAAATTTCATTACTTAGACCATTTGAGTACAAGGAACAAGTCGATGGATATTTAAATCAGTTCTTTTGGACGCATTTGATCTTAGCAATTTTTTCATCAATTGTGTATATTTTTCTTTTGAATGATTACTATATTTTATTTGACTCAGTCATAATTGGTATAGTCTTATATTTTCTTAAAACTAGACAATCATTGTGGCCTAGCTTTTTAATGTTGATATATATACTTTTATCTTTAATCTATTCTCTAATAAATGTTCTACTTGGTATTACTTCATTTCCAACTAGTACCATCATAGTTATTTTTTTGATTCTAATGAATCTGAAATTAATCGCTGGATTAAAAGAAAAACCAACTCTTCCTTCTTTTGATTATGATGGATAATTTTTATTAAGAAAATATTTTTATATCAAAGCTTAAACGATCCAAAAAATATTATAATTCAAGTATTTGATAGTAAAAAGATGAAAGAAGAATTAAATATAAACCACTATCCAGTCATCAACAACTTCAACTGACACTTACTTTATTTGCAGAAAAATCAGCTTATTTCCGTCAGTGTCTAAAATGCTAAATTCTATACCGTAAGAAAGCTCTGTTAATTCCTTGTTAAATTTGAGATTAAAATGGGTTTTTAGTTGGTTGTAAATTGTTTTAATATCAGTAGTTGGATTTAGTATACAAGTTTGCGCACCTGGAATTTCCCTATCTTCTCTAGTAAATTTAATACCTAGTTTAGAATCCCCATCTATTTTCAAGCTTAAATATTTACCTTCCTGCTCGTAATCTATATCGAGGCCAATGATTTCAAGATAAAACTTTTTGGCTTTTGCAAGATCCTTTGAATAAAAAATAACACTATCCATGTTGTATTCGGGCATTGTTTAAAAATACTTCAAATGATTATTCTGTCAATTGCTTTGCCTTTAAAGAACGTAATGCTTAAAAATCCTTAGCACTTTTTAGATGTAAAAAATTTCGTTAAATAAACCAATCTAGGACAAAATTGTGAATCCCATGAGAGAGAACTGATGGCCAAATGCTTCCAGATAATTCTCGCAAATATCCCCAGATAAGGCCGACAACTACTATGTAAATAGCTGAATTTAATCCAAAGCTGCCAGTTAAGATCCACCAACCAAAATGAATCATAGAAAATAGAATCGACTGGATAACTTGAGTATGCCAAAATCCCAAAAACTGCCTGAGATAAGAAAACAAAAACCCTCTAAAGAATAATTCTTCCAAAAAACTAGCAAAGAAAAAGGTATTTAGAAAAAAACTGATACTAAAATCCATATTGAGATTGTACCGAGCAGGGTTTATAGTATAATCAAGTCCGATTAGAAGAAGTGGGGCAATAATCCCTATCAATAAACAATAATATGTCATTTTAGATCTGAGATCTAATCTCAAAAAACTAGTTTTATCTTCCTTAAGTCCTATTTTTATCATTACAATGGAAAGTGGTATCCAAAGCAGTTTGGTAATATCAAAAAATTCTCTTTGCAAAGGCGAATCTAGTTCAAAATATTCATAACCAATCCAGGCTCTAAAAAGCCAAATCAAATAAAAAGCAATTATCATAGAGAAAACCAGCCATGGCTTAATAGGTCTCATGCATTTAGGATACACCATTATTTAGATTTAAACAAGAATTTAACTAGCTAAGATAAAAATAGATAAAAAATTATTTAAAAAATGCACAAGAATTGGTGGGTAAATAGATTTGGTGCGTATATAACTCCATATTAGTACATAATTAAAGAAAAAAGTAGTTACTGAAAATGCTAAAATCCGATGATCTCGCTCTGGGTAATAAATCCAAGCTGAAGAATGGATTAAGATAAATAAAACTGCGTTAAGTAGCCAATTTAGTTTATTATTTAGAAGCTTTGAACCCTCAGTAAATATTAAACCTCTAAAAGCAATTTCTTCTACTATTGGAGCAACGATAAGACCAGCAACCCAAGCTGATAGCAATAAATAAACCCCACTATCAATACTTAGTATATCTAAAAAAACTGCCATCAAAGAACCAGAGATGATCAAAATAGTAGGAATCGAATACAGATAGACCTGGCGTTTTGTAGGTAATCTAAAGCCAATATATTCTATAAAATTTTCTTTTCTAATCAGTTTGACATATAGATATGGAAGGCCGATAAAAAGTATGCTTTTAAAAATTAGAAAAAGGAATGTGCGAAAGTTTGAAGTAGATGATCCTCCAACTAATCTGAATATCCCAGTCAAAATAAACCATGAAACGAAGAAAGTGATTATAAATAGAATATAGGTTTTTAGATTTGGTTTTATTTTAGATGGCATAAGTCTATAAGTTATTGTATTTTATATCAAAATTTGTAAAGGTTTATGATTTAATTAAGTTTATTCTTTCTCACGTCACCCTGAATTTATTTCAGGGTCTTTTAATATAAATAGTGGTAAGATTCTGAAACGAGTTCAGAATGACAAAAAAAATTGTCCTCTCCATAATTACAAGAAAAGACCCCGTAACAAGTACGGGGGTGACAAAGAGAATTAAGCTTAGGTTTATTTGATAATCATAACCAAAAACAGTTAAAGGCAATTCACTTTATTTGCTTCTTTTTCTCTCTCCTTGAGTCAAATATCTTTTTCTCATTCTAAGAGAAACTGGAGTCACTTCTAATAGCTCATCGTCTCCAATATATTCCAAAGCTTCTTCAAGGGACATCAATTTTGGTGGAGTAAGAGTGACACCATCATCTGAGGACTTGGATCTCATATTTGATAATTTCTTTTCTTTACATGGGTTTAATTCCAAATCTTCATCTCTAGAGTTTTGCCCGACAATCATTCCTTCATAGACTTCTACTTGAGGACCGACAAATAGAGTTCCACGCATTTGTGCATTATCCAGTGCGTATCCAGTTGTGACTCCTTTTTCAGTACTTACAATACTTCCATGATCTGTCTTGACTTCTACATGACTCTTTGGCTCATAACCCAAAAAGACAGTATGCATGATTACAGTTCCCTTTGTAGCAGTTAGTAAAAATGATTTTAGACCAATTACAGTTCGTGTTGGCATCACAGCTTCAAAATGAAATTCTGTTCCAGCAGCATTGGGTTCCAATTTTTTGATATCAGCTCCACGTTTTCCAAGTTCTTGCATGATTGCTCCTTGAAACTCTTGAGGCACATCGATTTCTACTTCCTCGTATGGCTCCATCTTTTGACCATCAACTTCTTTGTAGATTACTTGAGGCCTGGATACTTCCATTTCAAAACCTTCTCTTCTCATGCTTTCAATAAGTACTGAAAGATGCAGCTCACCTCGACCTGATACTATAAATTTTTCATTAGATTCGGGATGATCTGAGACTTTGAGGGCTACATTTGTTTCCAATTCTTTATATAATCTTTCACGAATTTGGCGCGATGTTGTAAACTTACCTTCTTTACCCGTAAATGGAGAAGTGTTTACTCCAAAAGTCATCTGAATAGTTGGTTCATCAATACCGACACGTGGGAGGGCCTCATTTAATTTAACAGTTGTTAGAGTATCACCAATTGTCACATTATCAAAACCAGCAATCATCACAATCTCTCCAGCTTTTGCTTCGGT
>JBBSJV010000055.1:0-10289 GCA_038256935.1 Patescibacteria group bacterium | reverse complement strand
AGCTACTAATACAAAGCTGATATATGCATATATAAATAAATATTTTATATAATTAAAGCAATAATAAGGTATTGAAACGAGTTCAGGATGATATAATCATACTTTAATGTAAATATAAATAAAAAAAAAGACCCTGAAATAAGTTCAAGGCGATACAGTGTCTTTAAAGGAAAAAACTTAGACATTTCTATCCTGAAATTTTGAAACTAAAAAAAGACCCCGTAACAAGTACGGGGTGACAGTTGGGGTAATCAGATAACAATTAAGAATCTGGGGCAACTATAGAATTTAGGGTAGCTTAGAAGTAAGTTTATCAATAATTACTCAGCAGCTTCGTCTTCAGCTAAAGCTACTTTTTTTGGGCTATTCATAGTTAGCATGACTGCAGCATTTGTGCGGATTCCGTTTTTCTTGCAGGTTCTGATGTATCTAACTTTGTCTTCTCCCAAAAGATAGTTTAGAAGCTTCTTTCTGCGACTAACTTTACGTAATAAACCACGTCTAGAAGAGTGATCTTTTGGGTTGATCTTAAGATGATCGGTGAGTTTTTTGATTTCCTCAGTAAGGATAGCTACTTGGACCTCAGGGGATCCTGTATCAGTTTTGTGAATTTGGTGTTTGCTAACAATTGTAGGTTTGGCAGCTTGGATATGTTTTGACGACATAATATAATATTAAATAAGAGCTAATTGTTAGTTTTTGTCAACGTCCTTTGACAATTTCACTGTATTTACCAAGATTTAAGTATAAAATATTATTTATATTATGAAAAAAGCTTTTGTTACGGGAATTACTGGCCAAGATGGTGCGTGGCTTGCACAACTACTATTAGATAAAGGTTACCAAGTCTTTGGTGGGATTAGAAGAACAAGTCAGCAAAATCTTCGAAGGCTAGACTTTTTAGGGATCACTGACAAGGTTAAATTAGTCGAATTTGACTTACTTGACTATAGTAATATTCACCAAGCTATTCGTGATACTCAACCTGATGAGTTTTACAACTTAGCTGCTCAAAGTTTTGTAGGAACTAGTTTTAAACAACCAATTTCTACAGGTATGATTGATGGTATGGGAGTTGCTTATATCTTAGATGTTTTGCATACTATCAAACCTGATACCAAGTTTTACCAAGCTTCAACTTCAGAATTGTATGGAAAAGTACAAGAAATTCCACAAACTGAGTTGACCCCACTTTACCCTCGCTCTCCTTACGGTGTTGCTAAATTATACGCGCACTGGATGACTATAAATTATCGTGAAAGCTACGATATGTTTGCAAGTTGCGGTATCCTATTTAACCACGAAAGTGAACTTAGAGGGCCTGAATTTGTTACTCGCAAAATCACTCGCCACGTAGCAACTCATAAAACAGATACTCCAAGACTATTAGAACTTGGAAATCTTGATGCTAAAAGAGATTGGGGATATGCTAAAGAATACGTAGAAGGAATGTGGAGAATGTTACAAGCAGATGAGCCAGATACTTTTGTGCTTGGAACAAACGTTACAACATCTATCAGAGACTTTGTAAATATGTCATTTGCTTGTATTGATATCGAAGTTGATTGGCAAGGACAAGGGGAAAATGAAAAAGGTTACAATAAAAAGACAGGAGAGTTACTAGTTCAAGTAAATCCTGATTTTTACAGACCAGCTGAAGTTGAGTTACTTATCGGAGACCCTGCTAAAGCCAAAGAAAAGCTAGGTTGGGAGCCAACTACAACAATTGATAAATTAGCTGAAATCATGACTCTAAATGATATAGAGCAAATCAAAAAATACGGATTCTAATTGATTGATTAGATTCATTTTAGCCACCTGTAAAAGGGTGGTTTTTTTATTCTCAGAAGAGTTAAATATCCCACTCCTTGGAGCAGATGCATACTGAGATTTACTTACTAGCAAGGATTTAATACTCAGTCGATGGTGCAAAAGATCCTTTATTTCAATCGTATTCTAGCTCCTTGATTTACTAAGATCCCATACTCTTGTCCGGCTTTGGAGATACTTGTATTTACTGGCTCACTTTCAAACTGAATTCTATATAGCATTTCTCCCCAAATTCTTTCTACACTATCGACATCAGGCTTGTAATAATTATCAGCATAAAGTGATCCCCTGGCAAAGATCTGCAAGCTTTCTTGCCCGCTTAATTGTCTTTGAATAATACTTCTGTGACTACTAGGGGTGTTTGTAGCTGCTGTGTACAAGACTTGGCTATTTTCAGTAGAAAGATAGTACATAAATTCCCTTGCTTTTTGTAATTTTGTGATAGCTACAGCATCTCTTGGATTAAGCTGAACGGCTCTTTCTAATTGCCTATTTATAACATCAGCGTAGAATCTACCATATGTTTTTTTTCGATCAGGATTTATTTGAGGTAATTCAGCAACTCCGTAGTTGAGTCTGTTGTTTTTCTCTCTTATCTTATCTTCAAAGGCTTTGTATTGAAAAATATATCCAACTTTTCCTTCCAGAAACATTTCTTCATTGGACTCAGATTCACTACTCCAAGCATATCTGGAGCTAGTTGGGTTGGAAAAACTAAGGTAATAATTTACAGCTTCGGTTATAGCTGAGTTGTTGTTGCTATCAAAAGTAGATCTCCTTGTAGCATAATCATAAAGCTGTCCGCCATTTTGAAAGACTAATAATGGTAAAATATCTTCATAAATTGCTACATTTCGATCTAGATCCAGATCCCCATCTTTTTTCAGCAATCCTGTACCCATCCCAACTCCACTTGTTCTAAAAGTAGTACTGTTTGTGTTTCGAACTGAAAGCCTGGCCACATCTTGATTAAAGCGATCCCAGTTTTGAGCTGGAAGTGGAATATCAGCTTGAGTTAGTAAATCTTTATTATAAAACATTTGAATAGAGTCTACAGAGCCAGTAATTCCATAAATTTGCTCGCGATAAACAGTGTCTCTGACAACCAAGTCAACGTAGTTGTTGCGATAATTATTTAAAAGTTCGGTGTCAGTAAATCTTTGCACTCCAGTGACGGGAGTTAGATAATCAATAAATGAAGCAATATCATCATTTCTAAGGGTAAATATATCAGGACCTTCACCTTTAGCAAAAGCTTCTAGAAGTTTTCTGTGGTATTGATACTCATCTTTAAATTCTGGCCTAACTATTTCAATTTTCACTTTTTGATTTCCATTAACTGACTGAAAAGCTTTGATGATATCACTGTAGGTTCTCTGGTCTGTATCAGTTTTCCACCACACAAGATTAACCTCAGGTTGAGCTACGATGGTGACTGGAGCACTTCTATTGGTCAGTGAATAACCCACAACTCCAAGTAATAAAGCTAGGATTAAGCCGACAATAATTAGTACAGTTTTGTTTTTCAGCAAAGATTGCATATGCTTATTTTATCATGATTATTAGTAGCCGTCAACGATTTTGCTAAAATTGATTATTTAGTCTATAATATAGTTAACTGTGAACAAGATATTTTTTGGACAATTCAAACAATTACAAACTTGCCTAATCTATGGGGTGGTAATTGTGGTTACTTTTTTCTCACTTCTTCAGGTTTTTAGCGTATCCACACTCGCTCAAAGCGAGCAACCCGGGGGTGCTCCAGTTGCTGGTTTTGCAAATTGTAGTCCAGAGGATTCAGATTTAAATGAAGGAAGTGGAGCTATTATTGATTGTTTAAGATCTGTACTTAATTTTGTTTTTATAGTGGCAATTTTTATTGCTGCTTTTAGATTTGCTGCTGCAGGCCTCGGTAACTACTTACCTGGAAGTAACGTTGATGCCATAACTGAAGGCAGAAAAGCTATTGATGGAGTAGTGATTGGTTTAGTACTCATGGGTCTACCTGGTCTGATATTGAATTTGATAAACCCGGCAGCTAATTTATTAGACTTTTTAGGTGGGGTAGTAAATGCTGGAGAGCAAGTGGAGGTAGCGCCAGTTGGAGGAGCTAATGGAAATACTGGTACTGCAGGAGGAGGAAATACTGGAAATGGTGGGGGTGGAGGAGTTGATAACGCACCGACTCCAACTGTGGATAGAAACTCAGTAACCTTAGTTAGGGTGGAAGATTTAGGCACAAGCTCTGTCTGTAAAGGAGATGGAAATAGCAGATTTAAGCTAAACTTTAATGGAAGTACAGAAAAAAATGATCACTATCAATGTAAGAATACTTTACTTTGCCCAGGAAAAAGTAATCTCTCAACTGGTGATAGATACCTATATAACACCTCAACTGGAATTTTAACTTGTCCACCTACAACAACCTAAAATTATGCTTGAAAAATTTCAATACTTTTTACTAACAGACCCTAAAGCAAAGATTAAAATCTTGTTTTTTGTGGTTAGTTTTATATTGATATGTGGATTATTATACGGACTAATTGCTCTAAACTCAAATGCATCATCAAGATCAGATACAATAGCCCAGTCATCTTCATCCCAATCTCAAGAAGAAGTAAATCAACCTATTAATTTTTCCCAAGCAGAGGGTATAAGCATAGTTGATAATCAAAATGTGTTTGGCGAATTTGAGGTGTTTTTTGATGATTTAAATAACCCAATTTTTGTAGATAGTACTGAAAATCTTAGATATAAAGATAGAACCTTTACAGAGCTTGGAAGTGTCGCCCCTCTATCAATTTATCCAGCCGGCAACAACTTAATCATAAACGATGCTGGGGGTGTAAAACTCTTTCTCACTGACTCTAGACAAGCTATCCAGTTGCCTGAAAATGTATATTCCATTTATCCAGTTTTAGAAAGTGGTAATCAGGTTTACTATTCTCTACAAGAAAATGAGGAAGGTGTTGATCTTATGGCCGGGAATAATGTTGGAGCCATTTTTAACTCTAACCAATTAGCCACTTTCAGTTCATCCAAAAACTTCATGGAGCTCAAAAGAATATCAGGGAATTGGTATATATTTGCCTACGATGATTATTATATAAAGGGCGGATTAGAAATATTCAAATACGATGAAAATTTAGAAAGTATTTCTAGAATCTACACTTTAAATAATACATTTAGTCTCACTTATGGGCCTAATGCTATAATGGTTAATCAGCAAGCCGGTAATACTGAATCAATTCTACAAACCGTGATTGATTTTTCTCAAAATAGTGATGGACAAAGATATTTAGTAAATGTAGATGAGTCTTTGCAAAGAGAAAATATACTTGGTAAAGTAACTCCACAAAGATGCGTATTCTGGCAAGAAGTGGACTCCTTGATGTGTCTTGTAAAGATCTTAGACGTTGATGCCGCCAACTCAACGGTAGAAGACAAGATTGTTCAGATAAATTATAAGACAAATTCGATTAGTATAAATTACTCAAATATCTTGATCGGAGCTAGAAAAATTTTCACTGACAAAAGATTTAATTTGTATTTGCTAGGCAGTAATGATTCCAAGCTTTACAAATTTACAGATAAGCCGTAGTACTTGAGTATGATCAAACGCCTCACCAAGCATCCTGTTCTTTACAGAGTGTTTATATTGTTTATAAGCTCAATTGCCATTCTTGGTATGGCCTCTTCTTGCGACTTACCTGGTACGGGGGGTGGGAGTCAAACCACTTTTGGAGTCCTAAAGAGAATCCCCAGTGAGAAGCAAGATGGGTTTTTAAGAGCCAATGCAGTCAGAGATTTGGATGGAAATTTAAACAACCAAGGCTTGACTCCTTATTCAGCACTGAAAATGGTTCGCCACAGCCAAGATGAGCTATTTGTTTTAACTAGAGAAAAAGGATTATTTAAAACTGTTGATGGTGGTATCGAGTGGTCTAGACTGTACGTTTTCCCAATTTATAATACTGATGGCAGTAGCACACCTGAAAGTGAAGTAAGGAAAAGGTTGCAAGATAATGACAGTCTAATAATCAATGACATTGCCGTAAATCCTGACAATCCTGAGATTATATTTGTAGCTGGCAAATACAATAATCTTGGTAAAGTTTATAGATCTCTCGATGGTGGTGATAGTTTTCAAGAATTGTATACGGAGGTCCAAGATAGAATAGGAGTAATTTTTATAGCCTTGGATCCAAACAGCCCCTTGCAAGTCTATGCAGTATTGGAGCGAGGAGCGCTGATTAAAAGCCTTGATGGTGGTATCACTTGGCAAAGAGTGCGGGTATTTCGCGACATTCCTGTTCAAATTGGTTTTGTTCCTGAGTTTAACAATATCTTGTTTATATTATTTGAAAAAGAAGGTCTCGCTACCTCCACTGATGGAGGCCAAAGTTTTGAAACTAAGGCCTTAACAAAATCCGAAGCTGATCTGAATCAAAGACAACCTGAAGATGAACTGGATAATAACCGGGAGAGAGAAGTCTTTAGAAGCTATGAAAAAATTGTACCAGATAGGACTGCAAGCACCCCATCTTGGGTATTAATCGCTGATGGGCAAATGTGGTACACTACAAATGTAGATGAGGGATTTACCAGGTTAGTACTGCCATCACAAGCTGAAAGTATAAACATCCAAGACGTGGCTATTGACCCGCAATCAGGATTAGACAGGATTATTGCAAGTGTTGATGATAAACTATTTATTACTAGAGATCAGGGCAGAAACTGGACCGCCCAAGATCTAATCAGGTTATCAACACCTACTGGAAATATCTCCCAAATTTTGATTGAGCCTGATGATACAGAGATTATTTATCTAACCCTCGTTGATAGGGCGGCTACGAGGAGGGCGGGACTTATTGGGTTTTAATCATAAAAGCAACCCCTTTAAGGCAAAAGAATTAGCCCTTTAGAGATAGGGCCGGAAGACTTATCTCTATTGTGAATTAAAACTGACAAACCTTCGCTATAAAAATGGTAGTTTCATAAAGTCGATAGGTAAGAAATGATGTATTAAGAGTTAACTACATCCCTTCAACCAAACACTTACAAAGCAAAAGTTATAATGGGGGAGGCCTTTACCATCAATACTGATCCAGGATTCTACATAGGCTACGAAAAACAAGTTGTACGATTAGCAAGAGTCAACAACCCTTAAATACGCGGTGGTGATGAGGGGAGTGACTCAAAGTAATAGGTTTTGTTAGATCCCTTATACTAGACAAAGAAGTTACTAATAAAACTATAAAGGGTAGAAAAAAAAGTATGGTAGATACCTTGTTGTAATAGAGTTTGCAGATGAAAATGGAAATATTATAAAGCTAAGTGATTTTTTAGTTGAAAAATAACCTTGGAAAGATCTGTCTACAAGGGATTAGATAAAATTGCAAATTCAGTTATTCAACGAGTTGTGGAACAAATTGCCATAAATCTTAAACTAATCAATAAATACAGCCATAAGAACCCCTCAGGTCAATATGGAATTAATAATTGTACATATTAATTGAATATTATACTCTAAATATCCGTTGCTATTATCAATTGTGATAATATTATGTCCCAAACTTTTTAAAAAATCAACACCCTCATAATAAAATTGCCGCTCAGTTAATATATATTGGTCATTCTCAAACCTTGTTATTCTATCTCTTTTGTTTAACCTCTCCCGTTGATTCTCTTCGCTACAGTCTAAGAAAAGAGTTAAGTCTGGAACAGGAAAACCTTTATTTCTAGACCATATTTCTTTAATCTTAAGTCCATCCATCCTTTGATAAACTAAAGAAGACAGCCAGTATCTATCACAGACCGTAATTACACCATTTGCAATATTTGGCTCAATTACCTCTTTAACATGGTTTTCCCTATCAAGTAACACTAAATCAAATAAATCATTACCTTCAGTTTGGTTTTCAAGTAGAGCATGAAAGTTTGGAGTAGGCTCTTTTGTAACTTGTATTTGCTTTGTCAGGATACTTGATAACTGAGGAATCAGATTTTCTAGAAGTGTTGTTTTACCAGATCCATTAAACCCTTCAACTACAACAAAATGACCTCGTTCAGACATATATACATTGTTTTGCAATAATTATAAAAGTATGCTTATACTAAACCTAATATTCAATTTTTGTAAATATTATGGCAACTGATAACAGTTTAGACTCACTGGTTGTAAACACACCAATTTCGAGAGAACCTCTTGAAAATTTTACCAAGTCACTGCCACCGATGGGTCTTGGATATATCTGTTCAGAAATCAAGAAGATGGGAAAAACCGTAGAACTAGTAGACGCTTTTGATGCCAATATTCCTGTTTCAGAAATCGTTAGAATAATTAGGGAAAAGAATCCCTCACATTTAATAATTAACATTTTTTCAATCAACCAAGATATTGTTTTTGAAATACTTAAACAAATTCCAAGTAGCATAGATATAATAATTGGTGGAGGGGTTCGTGGTATTGATTTTTCTAATCTCTTGATAGAGAACAAAGTTGCAATCATCGATGGTGAAGGCGAGGTGATAATTCCAAATTTATTAATCAATGGTTTACCTGATGGGCTTTCAAATATACTAGTGAGTAAAGACTCGCAATATTATCCTGAAAGCATTACTGAGATTATATTAGATCACAGTTTCTTTAAAAATGACCCTCAAGAAAATAAATTAGGTAAACGTGAAAGCTATCTAATATATTCACGTGGCTGTATTTATAGTTGTACATTTTGTGGATCTTCAATGAAAATGAAAAAAGTTCCTCGGAGAATAAGAACAGCCGATTCACTTCTAGAAGAAATAAAAACTATGCAAGCTGATGTTGAACATATTAGGTTTCTTGATGATCTCCTAATCGATGACTCAAAAGATATTGAAAATATTACTCATGTAATGAGTCAAACACCAGCTACTTGGAGTGGAATGATAAGCATACTTTCAGTTAAAAAAGCAAGTGATCAAGAGCTAGTCAAAATTAAAGAATCCGGATGCAGCGAATTATATTTTGGATTAGAATCTGGCTCAGTTAAAACCCTCAAACTTTTTAATAAATACAGCGACATAGACGACGTTATACAGCAAATGTCTAGAGTTTTAAGATTAGGAATAAACGCAAAGGTTTTTCTAATTCTTGGGGCATATAAAGAGGAAATTGCAGATCTTGAACAGACATATAATTTTGCTCACAGACTCGCAAGCCTAGAACTAGCAGGTCAGGTACGCTTTAGCCCTTTTATGTATAAAGCATACGAAGGAACGCAGTTGTATAATAGAATTGTGGCTGAGAAATTTAAAGACCGCCAAAGTGTATCCATAAATGATAAAATTGATTCTAGATCCAATGATAGGGCTCAATTTAATATGACAAATGGTAACTATTCAAATTGTTCTGTGGACGAGGTATCAGATTTTATAAATAAAATATTGAAACTAAATAAATAGCTATGGAAGTAATATACGTTGGATTATCAAATAAAAAAAATGGACGTGGTGTAGAGTTACCACCACTGGATGAGTCAACAAATTCTGGTAAACTCATTAAACTAATCGATCAAAGATCTGGGGTAGATAGTCATAAAATAAACTTGGTACCATTTACACCAGAAGATGGAAAGGGCAAGATCCGTTATCCCAATAAAAAAGAAGTAGATGAGAGTATAGAAGAATGTGTTCAATACCTTTATCAAAATGCACCTTGTCTTGTTTTTTTGCTAGGGAGGTTAGTCAGCAAGTACATGCTAGATTATTTAAAAACTTCAGAAATAGAATCAAATATACGCAAAGTTAAGGGTAATGATATATATTTATCCCCAATTGATCACCCCTCATTTATCCAAGTATATAGAAGAAAATGGCAAGAAGTATATATTTCAAGCGTTGTAGATACTATTGAAAAGTATAATTCTAACTAGAAAGGGTGGGAGGTGGTTAATGGGGCAGTAAATTCTCGTATTCATTTCATGGACATCTTTAACATACGAATTGATGTTTAAACAAGATCTACAAGATCTGGAGAATCCCCCATTGGTGCTGTTTCGACTTCTAATTGATCAACGGATAAATTTGTCCCAGGGTGATTGTTTGCATAGCGTACAAAAAGCTATAAATAATTGATGAAACCATGCCAAGTGTTACGTTTGGATGTTCACTATTTGGGAAAAATTGAGCAGTCCTCTCTCCGCCATAACTCACCGCTAATTGAAATGAAAGCTTCTGCTGTTCAATAGGCAATTGAATATTTATTCTTAATGAATCCACAATCTTGTAATTAAGATCTCTAATATAAGTGAATAAAACATCTTTGGGATAATTAAATAGGCTCTAGGCTAGCAAATTAAAATATTTAAGATAATCATTGAAGATAGTTTTAAGTTCGTCAAAGAGTTCTGTTTCATTCTTGTTCCATCTCCATTCACATTCTTTTAGATGTAGTTCAAAGTTCTTTGAATACCCGT
>JBBSJV010000054.1:0-10385 GCA_038256935.1 Patescibacteria group bacterium | reverse complement strand
TGGAATATGACAGGCTTTCTTCTTTTTCCTAGTGCCATACTAAGGCTGTTACAGACAAGCGATGAAGTGTGATTGGTGGAAAGTGAGAACCCCAGTATTTCTTTAGTATACGCGTCAATAACCGTGGCAAGATACATCCAGACTCCACCAATTCTAAAGTAACTAAAGTCCCCGCACCATATCTGATCGGGCCTTGTTGGTCTAATACCATCAATGAGATTTAATACTCCTGTATGAGGAGCGTTTCTATCTCTTATTGGTGGTTTCTTTTTCTTTCTCTTTGGGTTGATCCCATTACTTCTACAAATCCTTCTAATCTTTGCTTGAGATACAACGTCCTGTTGTAGATCAAAATGAAGCTTTAATCTATACACGCCATAGTCAGGATTACTAATCAAAACCCTGACTATTCTATCAAGCCAGGGTTTGTCTTTGTAAGGAAGTGAGTGGTGATAGTAGCTTGATGATCTACTGATACAAAGAGAAGAGCAAATTACTGTTCTTGGTACTGTAGGAAGATTAGTTATCAGGTGATCCCTTAGATTTTTTTTTGGACTGTTTGGTTAAAACAGTTAATTCTCCAATGATTTCTAAAAGTTGTTGTTTCTCTCGTTTAAGTTTACTGATCTCAAGAGCTTCTGATCTTCCTTTCTTCTTACCAGAAGAAACAGGAATTCCAAGCTCACCAAGCCACTTTCGTATCGTATTAGGATTGATTGAGAATTCACCTGCTACGTCATCGACTCTCTCCCCGTTTTTTACTCTTTCAATGATGATGTTTCTTACGGGCTCTGGTATGCGTTTTCCTTTCATAGTAATTAATCTAAATAGTTACATAATAATCCGACTTAGTGATTCTAAGTAGTTGCGGATTATATGTCTAGATTAATTGAAGGGGGTCACCAAGGGTTTTTGCAATTTCTACTGTTGGTATGAAAAACAAGTTTATATGTACATTGTTACCTTCCAAATCTACAAAATAGTTTATTCTATTGGATTGATTTTGTTTTACTTTTATCTTTAAAACTAATTCTTTTCCATCATAATAATCAGACTGTAAATATGGCAATAAAACACGATTATAAATATCTTTACCATTGAGTATTTCAAACTCATCTACAACTTTACCACAAACTCGATTTAATTTTTCTTCATCAATTTTATGGGATAAATTGCCTAAAAAAACCAAAACATACTTATATTTTCCGATATCAGATATTTCTCTAATTTCTCTTTGAAAACCTAATATTTTTCCGTTGTATTTTTTATCTTTGGTGTCAAGACTGTCACCTTTTGTAATACGATCCAGTTCCATTTTAAAAAATTCATAAGGATCAACATTACTATTTTCAAAATTGGATTCAGTATTTCTAAATTTTGATTGGATCAAATAGATTTTTTTATTGGATTGATCTATAAAATAAGCATCAAGCCCTCCATCTTGAGATCCATCAGTGATTTGTTTTTCAGCTTCTTCAAATTTTATTAAACCAAACTTAGTTTTTAGATACAGATGAATTAATGCCCTTGCCCTAGCTTGATTTTGACCCTCTGCTGTTGAAGTGTCGTACTTTTTATAATTTTTTGGAGCTTCACTGATAATTGAATCAAGTGTACTGAGTAAAAGGTTGTAAGTTGCAGACATAATATAAATAATAGAAATGTTGATAATTAAATTTGTTTATTCCCTACCCCTCCCAAACTCGCCCCACGGCCTCCTTGACCTTGGCCTCATAAATCTCAATCAGTTTTTTGTTACCATCAATCAAAACTTTTTCAGCTTCAATTTTGGCTACAATCTGCTCTTGCACTTCAATAGGAGGAAGCCCAAATAAAAACTCAAATAAATGATTCCTGTTGACTTTTGGCATGCCAACTCTACCAGATCCTTGAATGGCATATTGTGTAAATTCGGGAGTTAAAAGTAAAGAAAATAAGAAGCCTCGGATTAGTTTGCCTTCAAACGGTTTTAGAGGGTATATATCGGCGCTACACAATCCTTTGAATCTTGGTTCGCTAACTTTCTTAAGATAAGGACGAATCTTACTATAAAGCACCATGGTTTCATCAAATAGAAATTTACCAGAAATTAGTTCTTCTTCTTTTGCTGAATGCATGTCCACTAGTTCGCCCGTTTCAGAAATAATATTTGCCCCACCAACATGTAACATATTCCTAAACACATCTTTTCTTGGATCTACCAATCGAGATGGTATTTCACAAACCTCCCCCAACTTCACCTTTTCCCATTCAGGATCAATCTGAATTGTTGGTTTCCAGTTGTTTACTACCTGCTTCGCTCCCGCAATAATATTTTGATAAATCTCAATCTCAGCCACAATTTTTTGTTGAACGGAGAGAGGTGGTAGGGGGATTTTAAATTTTTTAAGCCACTCAGTACTCAAGTTTTTCTGAGCAACACCACTTGCTGATTTAATGCACTCGTTTTCGAACAAATTAGTGTTTAGTAGCTGAAATAAATAGCTAATTGATATTTTATTGGTATTAGTTAATCGAATACAACCAACACGTTGATTAAGACCTGCAGGTAATAATGCAGATTGTATTAAACCAACTCTACCAACATTTCCAGTTAAAGAAATTAAGAGATCATTTTTAACTAGTAGGAATTTTTCAATCTCTTTTGATGAATCTGTAGAATAAAATTTTGGATTATCATCAACTATTTCTCCTTTTTGTACGTTTGTAATACGCACCACTCTAATACCTGAATCTGTATATTTTTCACTTTTAAACGAATACCCATTTAGAATATCACAAACCTCCCCCAATTCCACCATTGGCCAGACGGCATTGCTGTAATCGGTGGCTATTTTGTATCTGTCACCGCTGAGGTTGTAGTCGCTGTTTTCGGCTATTTTGGTTTTTGGGACTAGGAGAGAAAACACCCCGTTCGGTCTTGAATCATTTTTTGAATCATTGGGGATGGGGACGCGGTGGTCGCCGCTACGGTATTCTTCTAAAATCTCTAGGGCTTTTGGTAGGTCGTTTTTGTCTTTGGTTTCACGGCGTTGGGCTCCTAGGTCAAAACCATCATTTTCTACTTTTATAAACAAAATATCATCTTTTTTACTGGCAATCTTTCTATCCAACAACAAAACACTGGTTTTAACTCCACTATACGGCTGAAAAACTCCTGCTGGCAAAGATACGACGGCGTACAGAAAACCATCATCTACTAGCTTTTTACGCAGTTGTTTGTAGGCCTTTCCAGATTGAAAAATAATTCCTTCGGGTACAATTATTCCAGCCCTGCCTTCAAGTTTGAGATGTTCGGCGATATAGTCTACAAAAAGCACTTCGGCTCGGTTTGAGCTTACTGAAAATTTGTTGTGCGGCTCTATTCCACCCTTTGGGGTCATAAATGGCGGATTGGCTAGGATCAGATCGTATTTTTCTTTTAGCCACAGTCCTTCGTTGGTCAAAGTGTCGTCTTCGGTGATTTGCGGGGAATTAAAACCGTGTAAATACAAGTTTACTCTAGCAATTTTGGCCATTCCAGGGTCAATATCTAAACCTACAATGTTGGAGGCAAGATTTTTCCTGTCGAATTGGCTGAGGTCATCTTTGGCTTGAATTTGGGTAAATGCTTCAACCAAAAAACCAGCAGTTCCACAAGCAGGATCTAGGATTTTGTCAGTCTTTTTTGGGCTATTTGCCTTTACTACAAACTCAATAATATTTCTAGGCGTGCGAAATTGACCAGCATCACCTTGAGAACCCATGATAGAAAGTAGATATTCAAAAGCGTTGCCTAGCTCTTCATTTTGATACTCAAATTCATTGATTTGCTTGATAAACATGGCAATTGTAGAAGCGTCTCGAAAAGGTAAATAGCTATTTTTAAAGACTTCTCTAAAAAACTTTGGCAAACTATCAGCTACAGCCAATTTTTCCAACCCTTCTCGGTACAAATCAGCTTTTTGTTGATTATCAAGTTTTGGATCTAGCAAAATATGCCAAGCATACGGAGCTAGCTCATCTACAAAATTGGAGGCTTTACCACCAAGACTTATACTTGCTAGGTCTTGATCATCCATAAATTTGTAAATCAAGGCGTTGGTAATTTGGTCAATTTGCCCTTTTGGATCTGGAATTTTACCTACCAAAATATCTCGACATTGGTTGATTTTGTTCTTTGTATCGCTGGTTAACATAATAAAATAGAGGTAAATTTAGGCTTTCTGCCAATTGAATTCTTGAATTTCGGTGTTTAGGTATTCTTGAATATAGCTAGTTGTAGTTTGGGCGTATTCGGCCACATCTTTAAACTGAGCCATAGACATGATTGGCGAGGTGTT
This sequence comes from Patescibacteria group bacterium, assembly GCA_038256935.1. GTDB lineage: Bacteria > Patescibacteriota > JACMRA01 > JACMRA01 > JACMRA01 > JBBSJV01. Next base: position 6,063 of record JBBSJV010000054.1, on the reverse strand, counting down.
TAGCAGTCCGTATTGTCTGTCATCTATAATTTGGCGAAAGTCTTGGTCGGATAGATAGCTTTCAAAGAAATTTTTTAGGTTACGTTGTCTTGGCGGTGGCTGTACATCAAGCTTGTAAATATCTATAAATTTACTATATTCTTCTTGAATTCTATCGTCTCTAGTTTTGTAGTTGTCAATTAAACCTAGTGCTTTAAGAATCATTTCTTTGAGTGGTAGTTTACGATTGATTTGGGGATTATTTTTGGTATAAGATTCTCGAAGTTTTGCAGGGTTCCAGTATTCGTTTGGTTTATCAAATATTTGCTGTTTTAAAATTTCGGCAATTTGCTCTATGTCTCCATCTTCTCTGGCTTGTTTTAAAGCTGGATGAGATTTTATAGTAATTTCAAACTGTTGTTTCAGTTCTGGATACAGCTCACGGTCAATTTTCATTCCTTCTTCTCCGATCACTATTTCAATATATTGACTGATTTTATCACTAAGATGAGCCTCAAAGGATTGGCTAGATTTTTTAAGCGTAGAGATTTCTGGATCTATCGTGCTAGTTTCACCAGGGCTACTTCGGGTAAGTTTTAGTTTTTCGTTGTAATCAAAATCTTTTTCAAAATATTCACAATTAGCAAAAAAATCTAATAGTAAAAAACCTTGTTTACTTCTAATTTCTCCAGTTTCGCCGTATATAAAATCGTGTTTTCTAGTTCCCCGCCCTTTCATCTGAATAAAATCACTAGGACTATAAACTGGTCTCATAAGTGCAATATTCAGTAAATCTGGGCAATCATAGCCTGTAGTCATCATTCCCACAGTAACGCAGATTCTAGTTTTACCAGTTTTGTAATCTGGAAATTTATCCTGACCGTATTTAGAATTACCGCTAAGTTTGTTGCCACTAAAAGCTTCAGTAAATAGCTGAGCTTCAGTAACTGAGCTAGTAACTTGCTTGGCAAAATCGGACCCAGAATATTGCCCTGGAAAATATTCATCTGCTAAATGACACAATAAATTAGCTACTTTGGCAGCGTGTGATTGAGACACACAAAATATTAAAGTTTTACCAAACTCACCTGTAAACGGATCTTTCAAGCCTTTTTCCAATAAAGCCCTACAAAAAACTTGATTAGTCTGTTCATTAAAAAAGTTTCTTTCAAAATCGCGTAGTTTATAAGTAGCCTCTTCGGTATTGCCATCTGCTCCTTCTACTTCCACAACCAGCCCTTCTTGGGAAAGCAGTTCAGTAGTTTTATCTGTTCGTGCGTCTATGACATACGGAGCGAGTAAATAACCGCTTTGTACACCCTTGGTCAAATCGTAGCGATAAGTAGGGTTTTGATCTTCACAGCCAAATGTTTTGTAAGTATCTCGCAAATTCCTTTCTTCCAAAGCCTTTGGGTTGGTGGTTTTTAAATCAACTTGATCTACTCCTTTTAAATAATCTTTTGGGGTGGCAGTAAGTCCTAGCTTGTAACCAATAAAATATTCAAATACGGCTCTAGAATTTCCACTTAATCCGCGGTGAGCTTCATCAGAAATTACTAGTTCAAAATCTGAAGGCGAAAATAATTCACGATACCGATTTCCCGTCATCAAGGTTTGGATTGTGGAAACTATAATTTCAGCCTTGTTCCATTCTTTAGATTTTACTGTTCTAACGGTATAAGTATTTGTAAAAACCTTTTCAAAAGCTCCTACAGCCTGCTTTTCTAACTCAATTCTATCTACTAAAAACAGTATTCGCTTGGCGTTACCAGTCTTTAAAAATAGTTTACAAACGGCAGCGGCCACTGTAGTTTTACCAGTTCCTGTTGCCATTTCTAGTAAATATCTTTCTTTACCCAAGCTTGTGGCTTTTTGAATTGCTTTTATAGCCTCAACCTGATAATCACGCAACGTTTTTTCGGGTTCTAAGAAGTGAGCGTCTACAGTTTCATTTATTAAATCAGTTGGGTTTGGGTTGTAAGCTAGTCGGTGTTCAAGTGATTCCAAGGTTGGAAAAACAGTAATAATTTCAGGGTGTCCTCGCAGCGTGTCCCACTGATAATGTGAGTCGCCGTTGGTTAAAATAATAAAACGAGCATGGTTTTCTTTGGCATACTTCAGAGCTTGGTCTTTAGCTGAAAGCGGATGAATATTAGAGCGTTTGGCCTCTACCACACAAATAGGAAACCCATGACTATCAAGTAAAGTATAATCCAAATATCCAGTTGTACGACCTTCAAAATCCTCACCCAAACTTTCTTCTATTGACTTAGTATAAGTAACTTTACCCTCCAGTTCAATATTTGCCTTGCCTTGGTCTGTAGCAAAAAAACGCCAACCAGATTTTTCCAAGAGATGATTGATTTTGATTCTAGCTGAAGCTTCTTTGTTTTGTGACATAGTTTCTATACAATAATCATTATTTTCAAACCCAAATCTAGTCAATTCAGAGCATTATCTCTTTATCGCAGACTTTGTCTTCTATTTCAGTGTTAAAAACGTTTTCGCATTCAAACCAAGCTGAATCAATTAAATTATTTTGGCTATTACATACCCAAGATGGGGTAAAAACTTCTGCCATGTCTCTGGATCTAGATTTTTGTAATTCTTTATCTTTTTTGACTCGTGGCATTATTATATTGCCGTTTTGCCCTGTGGTTTGGTCAGCAAGAAGTATTTCTAACACTCCTGGGTATTTTTCTAAAATATCATTTTCAAATATATCTATTTCTTTTTTCATAAATTAGAATAACTTTTTGCCTACTTAATCTTTATACAGTTGCTCCAAGCCACTCCAATAAAAATACCCAACAAGGATATCGATTTTACTTGAACCTGATACTTTATCGATTATGGCTTGCTTGAGATTGGTATCTCCTTTGTTGGTAATAAAGTAATCGGTCATGATCTGTCTGCTAGCTTCTGTCTATTAACAACCAACATAACCCGTAACAGCTTGTTTTGTCAATCAATCCAAATCTGAGCTGGGTCAGCTATCCATTGAAATTCCAAATTAAGCTGAACCCATTAAAGAATGTAGCAAGCTTTTGATTAATTCCAAAACCCCACCAAGCCCCCCCTAAATCTCACTCCTTTTCTTTGAGGCTATCTGGAAGTAGACCATAGTAGAATCAATCTTGCGGTGCTTTAAATGATCTTTGACTCGTTCTACTGGTACTCCGCTATCAGCCATATGCACTGCTATTGATCCGATAAAGCTAAGCGAATAATGTAGAACCGTAGGTATATTATCAATTAAATTACAATGTAGTGACAATGTAGACATCTAATGTCTGTAATTGAGACATTCACTGTCTATAATGTTGAGAAGTTTGATAGTTATGATTAAAACGCCACAACGAGGAATTAATTACCAAAAAGTCCCTCCAAAGTCTTGTTCTTGAATTTTATTTCGCCGTCTATCAAGGTGATCTGTAAGTATATCATGGTGGCTACGAGCCCTTAAATCTTAAATAAATTCTGCAACTGTGCTAATAGTATTTGACATATTCTTGTTACTCGATTATCAATAATAGTAGTATTTCTGTTATTATGTATCAAAGACTCATCAAAAAACATATTGAAGATTGGATGTTCAAAGGTAAGACGATAATACTATACGGCGCTCGCCAAGTTGGTAAAACTACCTTAGCAGAAGAAATCATCGCTCCTTATGGTGATCAGGCGCGTTACATCGATTGTGATCTCGCTTCTAACGCACAAGCTTTGAGTGTCCAAGAACCTAATCTATTAAAAGAATTTATCGGAAACTACAAGGTGGTGGTGATTGATGAAGCTCAAAGGGTCAAAAATATTGGAGTCAATCTCAAGATTCTTCATAAATATTTCCCTGATACTCAGATTATAGCTACAGGCTCATCATCCTTTGATCTCGCAAATGAAGTAAATGAACCGATGACAGGTAGGGCTATTGAGTTTTTACTGCAACCCTTATCTGTTGAAGAAATAAGCAAGCAATATGATTCTCTTGCTATGCAAAGTAGAGTTGAGAGTATCATGAGATTTGGAACGTATCCTGCAGTATTCGATAAACCAGAAGAGACTGCAAGTAGTGAATTAATTACTATATCCCAAAACTATTTATACAAAGACATTCTGAGCTTTGAAAGGATCAAAAAATCCACGATAGTATTTAAGCTTTTACAGCTTCTTGCCTTGCAAGTAGGTCAGGAAGTATCACTTAATGAAATTGGCCAAAAATTACAGATAAGCCATTTAACTGTAGAAAAGTATCTTGATATACTAGAAAAGACATTCGTTGTCTTTACCCTAAGAGCATTCAAAAGAAATCTCAGAGATGAAATCGGTAAACCCTTCAAAGTTTATTTCTGGGATTTGGGAATCAGGAATAGCCTGATCAATAACTTTAATCATATGGATTTGAGAAATGATGTTGGTGCATTGTGGGAAAACTTCTGTATCAGCGAAAAGCTTAAAAGTAATGGCAATAATAGACAACTAGTGAATAGCTACTTTTGGAGAACAAATGATCAAAAGGAAATTGACTTCATACAAGAGTCAGGGGGTAATCTCTATACGTATGAGTTCAAATGGAGTCAGAAAAAGGCCGCTAAACTACCTGTCAAATTTGCTGAAGCCTATCCAAATACTAGCTTTAAAGTAGTAAATAGGGATAACTTCTTGAGTGAACTCTTTTAAAGGAACGCGTTAATACTGAAGAGCTTAAGTGGGTCTAAATCTTCACAACAAACTCCCCACCAAGTGCTTGCTCCTGAATCTCATTTCGTTTCTTAGAAGTAATCTGGAAGTACACCATAGTTGAGTCTATTCTTCTATGCCTCAGATGAATCTGGACATGCTCTACTGGTACTCCGCTATCTGCCATATGGACTGCTATTGAGTGCCTAAGACAATGAGGGTGCTGTTTGTCTTCAGGTAGCTTTGCTTTCTTAGCATATTCCTTATACAGCCTATAGATATGGGAGGTATCAAGATGGCCGCTTTCTGTCTTTGACTTTCTACTGACAAAGAGGGCTTCGGATTTGGTTCCAAGTGCGTTTCTTTCTTTAAAGTAAGCCGTGAGGAGCTTCTTAGCCTCCTTAGATAATACATACTCTCCACTAATACCATTCTTAGCAGCTCTTATATATATCCTCCCATCATCAAGGCGAATATCAGATACTTTGAGCCCTGAAGCTTCCGTGCACCGAAGGCCGTAATAGTACATCATCCCAAAGAGCGTCTTATCCCGCACACTTGAGATCTTACTAAGAAACTTTATTAATTCTTGAGGAGAGAGGTATTTAATTGTGGTCATGGGAGTTTTAGGCTAGAGATTATCTAGTATAATATGGTTAAGGTTCACAGAGGGTGCTTCAAAGATTTCGACCTCCTGATTAAACTTTTGTTCAGTTATTAAATGGCGATCCATGTTTTGCTTCACCATATTCATGCGCTTTCTAGCCACTGCTTCTGAAATGTGTAAATACACAAATAAGTAATTACAGTTTAAGCTTTTTGCTAATTCAGCAAAATAATTTCTACCAGCATTCGTTGAATTGTATGTATCATAAACAATACTACGATTACCTGATATTTCTTCTTTAATTACCAATTCGCAGTGCTTAGATACTGAGTCCCAATCTAAATCTTTGTTGTGTTCTTCTAGCTCCTGCCAAGTTGAATCAAATGAAACAACCTTTATCTCATAATCTATACTCAATTTTTGTGATAGCGTGGATTTGCCACTAAATGGTATTCCACAAGGTATTAAAATTACTGGACTTAGGCGGCGAATAAATAGTTTTAAATCATGAGTAGTCATATTTCTCACTATTCACCTTAAGTTTTTTAACGGAGCTATTTCCACTAATCGATTTCATTTGCTCTTGCGCAATCTTATTTAAAAGCGTAAGTCTTTCTCCTTGAACCATCTTCTGATCAATCAGGTGAGCATTCAAAGTCTCAAGATTAGCAAGACAAATGAGCTGTTCGACGGTTGAATAATCTCTAATATTTCCTTCTTTATCGGGGTTTAGCTCTTTCCACTCTTTAGCAGTCATTCCGTATAGAGCTTTGTTAAGTACATCCGCCTCACTAGCA
>JBBSJV010000053.1:0-10395 GCA_038256935.1 Patescibacteria group bacterium | reverse complement strand
CTCGTTTCAGTATCTTTTCTCTATTAATATAAGTAACAGACCCTGAAATAAATTCAGGGTGACACATAGATTCTGTCATTAAAATAATTAACATCTACAATCCTGAACTTGTTTCAGGATCCCCTTTGGAGGAAGGATATATTTTAAAACTAAAGAAAAAGATACTGAAACGAGTTCAGCATGACATAAAATATTGCCTTACAATCTATTGCATCATAATAAATGGCGACGCGGTGGTTTCCTCTACGAAATATAATAATCTGCCACCACACACTAAACACTGTCATCCTGAACTTGTTTCAGGATCCCCTGTGGCGGCAAGGTAAATTTTAAACGAGAATTAAAAATAAAAATAAAACCCGCCTTCCCAAAAACCCAACTTCTAGAACACATCCTCATATAAACCATTACCATACATAAAGCAACCAGAGTAATAGTTACATTGCAATTTACTACTAGTACTAAGGCATTGCTTAATTGACATTACCACTTTTACTTGCAACAGCTATTTAACTAATAATTCACTACCAAAAGAATAAAAGCAAGTATGAGTGAGGGGGAAAATATAATATTCAAAAAACATAGTAGGGGTAAGCCTTGGCTTCCCATTTTAAACATCCTCACCAAATCCCTTACACCAATTCTAATCACCCTAAACCTTCTCTCTTCAATTCTATTATTATCACCACAAATCAAAGCTCAAGAAACCAACCAACCCCAAATCTCATCTCAATCCACGAATCCAACTCAACCACCTTCAACAGGCACTATCCCCGACTGGAAAATAGAATGTCCAATTCCAAATTACGGTTTTATCAGTGGAAGTAGGGAAACTAATCTAGTCCCCTCTACATTTCCCAGATGCCCAATAACAAAGGGCAGTGAAATCACCTACAATCAAAGCACAGAAAGATTAGCTGATATTGAAACTAGATTAATCAGCCCTAAGAATACTTTAGTAGAAATTGATAGCTTTATAGATCCAAATACTAATAAACCCAGAAAAGAAAAATCTTGTACTTCGCATGGTATTTTAAAACAACAAATCCTGTCTGAATTTTTAAAACAATACCCTGAGGGTAACAGCTGGCAAGAGTGGTACGAGTATTTAAATAATTATCAAAGTGAGAATTCTAATTTGATCATCCCACAACAAACAATTGAAATGGACAGATTATCTGTTACCTTTGAAATAGACCCAGAAAAATTAGATTGTGATCTCATTAGTGGATTAGATAAAACCACAAAATTATCTAAACTAGATCAAAACAGCTACGAAGGAAGTATCGATACCACTTTACCACTTGGACTTAGTTTAAATCAAAGTGATCTACAACCAGATCAAGATAGGTTTGAAACTTGTACGACTATATCTCAAAGTCCAATTAAAAACCGCAGAATTGGCACCTGCAGCGACGGGATTTACACTATCGAAAGTAGAGTGGCTGATAGTGCAGGGAACGCTACTGATTGGAAGGTGGAAAAGATTGAGAGAGATACTGTTCGCCCTTATATTGCTCCATTTACTGTATCGAAAAATGGAAGCATCAACGCTGAGTTTTTAGGTCTTCAAATATCTGACGGTGAAGGATACGTCAGAGCCAAAATAAATATTACAAGCGATAGTGGATACAACCAAAACAGAGATATTTCCCTCGATGCAAATGGCAATTATTCTACAACTAACTTAATCGATAAGCTTAAATGCGGACAGGTTACTTATTCAATCAAAATCAAATATATTGACAGAGCAGGAAATGAATCAGAATTTTCACAAATAAAAACCATTACAACTGACGAGTGTGCTAGATGTGGTTATACTGGAGGAGATTTTGCAACTCCAATTAGAGATGATGGAAAAGGTAATCCTGTTCAATGGACTATTTCTCAAAATTTTGCCCAACACGGAGATGCTATTGATATGGTAACAGTGGGAGTACCAAACTTTGGACACGGCACACCTATTTATCCAATTGCTCCTGGAAAAGTATTAGTTGCCAAATATCAAGGGGGTATTCCAAAACAATATGGTAAAGACAATCATGTCTTGATAGACCATGGAAATGGACTTAGAGCTTGGTACGTACATTTTATGAACGAGACTAATGAGGCTTTGCAGTCATTACCTAAAGTAGGTGATTTTGTTAATACAGATACAGTTATTGGGCATTTAGGAAATACTGGTTTGTACTATACTAATAACACAGGCCAATATGCAGGTACTCACTTACATCTACAAGTTTTACTCAATGGTAAAGCAATCGATCCGAGTGAGAGTTTTGGAAGTGGGCCAACAGTTGAATGTATTGGAGACGATCTAGGCTTTGATTTGTACAAAGGAAGAACCCCAGTACAACTTGGAAATGTAGAATTAAGATTTGTAAAAAAGAAAGGTTTTTTGAGAGAGTACATGGAATTTGTGGGTAGCAATATCCCAGCACCAGTACTAACAACTGTTATGCAAGAAGATCAAGATGTGTACAGAATTTATGGAGTGGCAATTCAAAAAGGTCAGAAAGTAAAAGCTATTATTTATGAAGAAAAATGTGGGTATTTGATTTTTAGTAACGTTTGCGAGGATGAATATGTACAGACAATTGAAACTAAAGTTGAACATACAGAAGTAAAAGCTTATAAATCAACTTGGCTCGGTAATCGAGAAATACATCAGCTTTGGGATGGAGGTAGATTTGATTTTAGCAAAAAAATCCCTGGCGATGCAAATGCTAATGAAGATATATTTACACAAACATTCATTTATGGATCCTTTGATTGTTTAGGTTTTAAATGTGATTATGGCTCCAAACATAACAAATCAAGCATAAGTAATAAAATGAATCCAGTAAGAGATGCAGGGCAAGGTCTTGAAAGACCATTTAAAGTGTCAGAGTATGAAACAGAAAAAACAGGCAAGATTGTAATACATCACAATGGCGGTAGGGCTTTAAATAAATTTGTTTACGATATAGAAAGACGTCCCAAGGTTTGGCTTATTTCTCACGGAATGAAAAATACTCATGATGATATGAATGTAGTGGCTGAAGCTATAAAAAGTCAGCATCCAAATGATGTTATTTTAAAGCTTGATTGGGAGGGGGCAAGAAATGGGATTAGGCCAAATGATACCGATCAATGGATACATCCTACAGCAGAGATGGTGGCCTTCAAACTAAAAACTTGGGGCTTTGATAATGCAAATGATTTGAGGATGGCAGGTCACAGTATGGGCACTATCATGATCAATGAAATTGCAATTGAGTTACAACAAAGTCAAGGTATTGGCAATACTTATGCTATGCACTATCTTGATCCTCCCAGTTTTTTCCCTGGTATTAGTTCTTACAAAGTCAGAGACGATTCAAATAGTCAAAGGTTTATATATAACAAAGATAGTGGCTACTCGCAAAAATACAATGGAGCTACTATATCCAGAGCCTACACTGGAATCAGGAGAAACGGTTATGATAACAATTGTGGTAATGTGGACCTCAACCGCACCGCCAAGGAAAACATCAGCCTCTATTTTCCTGATTTTTCAGAGCAGTTAGCCCCTTTACCTGGAGTAGATTGTGGAATACATGGTTATGTCAATCAAGCCTTTGCAAGGTTAGTCACAGATCAGAAAATTACATTTGACGGCAGCCAAAAATTAAATCTCTTTGGAAAAGGAATGAACGGGTATTTACGCACAAAGTTCTACAAGGTAGATGATAATTTCCAATCTTCACTATATGTCAAAGGTACAAACGACATCCAAAACCTAATGACCTACGATGGCTTTACATTCAATCTATGGGGTAAGGAAGGCGGAGCACTATATGCAAATTTCAATCACGATATGACTAATGTAAAAGAAAGGAAAAAATTGATAATCAGAACTTTTGGGGATAGCGATGAGGGAAGAGATAGGATTAGTTTGGAGTCAGAAGTAAACCACAGCTGGCCATTATCAGGTAGATCAATTTCTACATATAGAGTAGAAGGAAAAAAGATTTTTAGAACAGTTTATACCTCAGTCGATGGCTCAACATTTGTTTCAGTTCCAGAATATGAAGAGTATGAAATTAAAGGAGGTCGAAGTGATAATTTTGCCAATAATTCAAATGCTTTAGACCCATCACAAAATTTTGTTATATTTAGAAAATAAAATTTATAATCTATGCTTAAAAAAATCTTAATCTTAACTACTACTGCAATAATTTTATTAATTGTAATTTTAACCTTACTTTTTTCACTAGGTATTTTTACAAACGACGCAACTAATTCTGTAAAAAATGAAATACTGTTTTATGAAAAAAATTATACGCTAGACCCTTTAGATTATAGAGTAAAAGTCGACACTACAAAAGATTATGAGATAGTCGGTTTATCAGATAACTGGAAAACACCACTTAAAAGAGTTTACTCTATAGTATATAATGAATATACAGATAGCTCAGGTCGGAGCGTTGCTGTTTTTGAAGTCATTAGAGATAATATATTTGATAATGAATGGAGTTATAAAGAATACAAAATGAACCAAGTTACAGGTATTTCTTACTCTGATACTATTAACTTAGTAAATAAGTACGACATCACCACCGACTTCCCAAGTAAAGATAATTACATTATTACAAACTACCCACCCTTATCTCAAGAACAAATAGAAGAGAATAAGAAAAAACAAGAACAGCGAAAAACCGAGGAAGATGAACTTCAAGAAAGAATCTGGTTATATGAAAATGGAACTCCTGAACAAAAGTTAGAAATAGTTCAGCTCAGATTAAAATCATGGCAGTATGCACTTGATCAGGCAATAGCTACTGATAATCAATACCCAATAGAGAATTTTCAAAAGGAAGTAGATAGATATACCAAAGAAGAACAAGAATTAAAAAAAATAATTGATGAGAAAAGATAAAAAAATTCTAAATTTAACGATGCTTGATGCAAGCAACTTCAATCACGATATGACCAATGTAAGAGAAAGGAAAAAGTTAGTGATTAGAACATTTGGGGATTATGAAAGAGATTGGGTAGCAATGAGAGTTTGGCTAGATGAAAATTATCCTGAGGAGTAAATTAATACTTTAGTATTTGTAAGTAGGTTAAGTTAATTTGATCTTAAATCATTTGAACTAATCTTAAACTTGTAGTATAATTAAATTATATATGGAGAACGATTTAGAGCGGATGAGGAAAAAAAGAAAAGTTAAGGAACAATTACAAGCAGATATGCAGCTTGGTGATTACGATATAACTACCATGAATTCACATTGCACTGAAGCTATATGGCATTTTTTGAGTGGTGGAGAACTTGGTGTAGAATTCTTTGCAATTAATATACTAGATTATTGTAGAGATGGTGACCCAAGACAAAGTTTAATTAGAGAGTCCAAATTGGCTATTTTGAAGCGCATAGACTTAGTTTTATCACAAAAGCCTTTTACTGATCACATAATGTCTACCAACACTAAAGAATATAAAGAAAACCTTGAGCAAGCAAAGGAAATAATATCAAGTCTTTAATTCAAGTTAACTTCATTTAAAACATTCCAAATCAATCATATGAAATCTAATAATCAGATAGTATATTATAACTCTTTATTGAGTAATCCTGTGATGTATCTGTTGTCAGAATTAAATAGATTTGTGTTTTTTGGTTTTCTTTTCATCGGTTTTTTCTCTATTTTGTTTCAAATTGTATATTTTGTTAGCTTGTCTTTGGTTTTGTTGATGCTATTAGTATACACGATTATATGTCTAGATTAATTGAAGGGGGTCAGAGGCTACAATGAACTCTACAGATGGCCACTTGTATTGTTTTAATGGTAAAGAGTTTGATGAATCTGCACTTACCTTCAAGGTGCAGTCTGTAAATCAACTAGAAAAAAATTTTGGATTAGATGTTGCTTATACTTATGATGAAGATGGGCTCGTTTCAACTTTTAATTATTTCCCTTTTACCAGACCGGTACTGCTAGGGTTAAACTTCGATTCAGAGCGAGAAGCTTGTATCTCAAAAGTTTCCACTCTTATGGGTATTCATGTTGTTTGTAGAAAATCAATACAATTAAACATAAAATATTTTGCTGTAGCTACTCAATTCGAGAAATTATATTATTTTGCCATAAGGCATTTGAGATCAAACGAGTCAGTACAGAATAAGGTTGGCAGCTCAAGTTACTACAAAAAAAATTAAATCAATAGATTTGAACAATGTAAGAAAAGAAATTAAGCGTTTGGTTTCAACACATAAAATAACTGAGTCTGAGATTGAATGTTCATTTGGCTTGATTAACAACTTGTAATATTGGCTAGTATCATAAATTTAGATCAGTCAATTCTTTAATTCCAAATCTTATAATAAAACCAATTTAGCTAACTAAACCATTACTATTTATCCGTCCCGCGGTCTCGATTAACTTCCAATAGTTGACTTATTCGCAAAAATAATGATTCATTTAGGTACTCTTCATTTTGGAGTCTTGTTGCTATAAGTAGTACATCTCTGTAGGTAAGTGGAGTATCAGACAAATTAGAAGCCAGACTTATTTCTTTGAATTTTTCAACGATAAAGTGGATCAACTCTTTTTTGGCCTTGGTTTTACTCTTCTTTACAGTTTTTGTACTACTAGGCAATAAGGACATGACAGTGGATTTAAAAAATTGTAAGAATTTACTTTTCATAAATGTTTAACAAATTTTGTTGATCATGTCAAGGACTCTTTAGATGCAAGCATAACAATAACAAGATTATACAAAATATGAAATACCTTAAAAATACCCAAATAGCTAATGAATACGAAGTTTTTAGAGGGTCTGTAGGCAAATGGGTACAGGCTGCCATCAACAAAGAAAACAATCTACAGGTCGAAATGATCGACGAAAAATGGAAGATCATAGACAATGCTCACAACAGAGCCGAGCTTCTCAATCTCAAAGAAAAAGGTCTCAAGTACCGCAAAAAATCCGCCTTTGAAAAAGTAACGGTTAATCCTGAGATTTATAATATTTTCAGTGAGACCAACTTAACTGAATTAATTACTAAGATTGAAGAAGATAAATTCATCCCTTTGAAATTTAGTTATTTAGAACGAGGTGCAGATTTTTGGAATGAACTGGTAGAGACCATGTACAGCAATAAAGACTCATATTATATTAGTGATGGTGATAGATTGTTAAACTTATCTTTAGAATATATTATTCAAGCATTATCTAAATATGATGTAATAAATATAGTTGATGTTGGCCCAGGAACAGGTTATTCAATTAAATCTTTAATAGAAAAATTAATCGAAGAAGGTTTTAAAATAAATTATTCAGCAATTGATATTAGTCAAAGAATGTTAGATATAGTTTCCCAAAATCTACACAGCTGGCACCCAGATATAGAAGTAGAAACTGAAATTGGAGACATGGACTATGTCGTTATACGCGATCTTTTGTTTAATAATAAAATTTCGAATGATAACTCATGCAATTTAATATTATTTTTAGGTTGTACCATTGGAAATGTGTATGACAGAAATAGGGTATTTAGTAATTTTTCAGATAGTATGGGGAAAAATGATTATTTTGTAATTGATAATCGTTTAGATATTGTTAAAGAAAGAAGCAAATTTAAAACTTTAGAAAATAAGTATATGCTTACTCAGATCAACTGGATTCCAGACATGCTTGGACTGCAAAAAAATATGTACGAAATTATAAACAAATATGACGATAAAACTGAATCCAGACTGCAAGTTCTAAAAATTAACAAAAATATTGACTTAGACTTTAAATTAAAAAATGGAAACAAAAGTGTAAGGTTGTTAGATGGAGATGAGATAACGATTTGGAATCATTATAGTCATACATTTGATTGTTTTATAAAAGAGGTTAGGGATGTTGGATTAAATGTGAGCTATTTATCTAAAACTTCGAATAAAACTCAAGCCCTCCTAATCTGTGAAAAAGAGTAGGGGTTATTTGAGTATACTATAGGGAAAGATCCTGAAACTAGTTCAGGATGACAGGGGTTAGTTCAGGATTACAAGATAGAGTTCAGGATGACAGTTAAAGTTGTTGAAGAATACTTATATGTAATAAGTAGGGTTATTTAAAAAGTGAGTGATAATTCTATTTTATACATTGCAAAAAGTGATATAGTTTCTCTTACTATATTTGATGTCTAAATCTGATAACCCTATCCAGATTTTTCAAGCTTATAATGGAGCTTTGGAGATAACCGTTGATAAGCAAAATGATACAGTTTGGTTGAGTCAAGTGCAAATCTCTAAACTGTTTGATAAATCCATCTCAACAATAAATGAGCATATTAATAATATATATAGAGAAGGAGAGGTTGATGAGCCAAGCTCTCTTAAAAAATTCGGAAATTCCTAAAATAGCTTCACTAAGCCAACAAATTACTACAACTTAGACCTAATTTTATCAGTTGGATACAGAACCAACTCCAAAAAAAGCTACCAAATTCAGGCAGTGGGCAAATACAATTCTTAAAGACCATCTGCTAAAAGGTTACACATTCAATCAAAAACTACTTCAAAAATTGCAAATAATATAATTAAATCTTTTACTACTTTTAATATATCATCTCAAACTTATAACTTATGAAAAAAGAAAATTCCATTATACTTTTCAACCAAAAAGAAGTTCGTCGTCATTGGGATGGGGAGGGTGAGATTTGGTATTTCTCGGTGGTAGATGTGATCTCCATTTTAACAGATTCTATTATACCAAAAAGATATTGGAGTGATTTAAAAAACAAACTAAGAGATGAGGGCAGCCAAGTGTACGAAAAAATCGTACAGTTGAAAATGCTAGCAGAAGATGGAAAAATGAGAGAGACTGATTGTTTTTCTACAGAAGTTTTACTTCGTTTGGTACAGTCTATCCCATCACCAAAAGCTGAGCCGTTTAAGCTTTGGCTTGCAAAGGTTGGGTATGAAAGAATCGAAGAAACCATCGACCCAGAACTGGCCTTTGAAAGGGCAATGAAATTTATCTCAAAAAAGGATATAGTAAAGCTTGGATCAATCAAAGACTAAAAAGTATTGAGATAAGAAAGGTGCTAACAGATCAGTGGAGTAGCGGTGGAGTAAAAGAAGGTCTAGAATATGCTATTTTGACCGATGAAATAACCAAGGCTTGGAGCGATAAAACTGTCAGAGAATACAAACAATTAAAGGATCTCAAAAAAGAAAACCTTAGAGATAACATGAACAACTTGGAATTGGTTTTGAATATGCTTGCTGAAGCGTCAACGACTGAAATATCCAAACAACAAAAACCAAAAGGACTTGATCAAAACAAACAAGTAGCCCAAAAAGGAGGTGGTGTAGCCAAAAAAGCAGGGGTTGAACTGGAAGAGCAGACAGGGAAAAAAGTGGTTTCTAGAGAAAATGCTAAATCTATAAAAAAACTGAATTCAAAGAAGAACCGTAGTTAATACTACCAAGTATCAAAAAAACATGACCATCTAATTTAATTTAACTATTGCAAAGAAATGAGAAAAGTATTCTACTGTATTTGATGTCCAAATCCACACAAATTATCGAGTTTGAAACTAGTAAATTTTACTCTTCTGATGATGTTTATTTGTTTGTGGTTTCTTGGGTCTTTGGGGCTTTGATTTTTTCTAATAACCTTCGCAGCATGATCATCAATGCGATCTATGTTTTTGTATTTTTATGTTTGTTTTTTGGGGTTCTATACCTACGCAAACAATTTGTTTTCAAAGACTTTTTCAAATCTAAATTAAGTTTTAATAAGAGCACCAAAAGCCTGCAAATTGATGACCAGATTATCAATAAAAAAGATATTGAATCCTCCAAAGTTTGGACGGTTAGGGGGATAGACAGGTGCCTTGAAATCAATCTTAAAGATGGGATAAAAGTCAGAGTCCTTACTCCTCAGGCTAAAAAAGTTTTGGAACTACTTCAATAATATGAAAAGCTTGCTTCCTCGTGAAAAACTAATCAAATTTGGAGCTTCAAATCTGGGTGAGGATGAACTTCTTGCAATTTTACTGGGCACTGGCTCAGCAAAACTTGATGTTTTTAGTCTATCAAAACATATTCTCAAAACTTATGACCTAGACCAGCTTAAATCTATTGAGCTGAAAGATCTAGTAGCAATCCATGGGATCAGTACCGCAAAAGCTACTACCTTAATGGCCGCTATCGAACTATCAAAAAGACTCTGGGGTGTTAATAAAACCAGTCTTGTACTAGATAGCTCTCAAAAGGTTTCTAATCACCTGCATCAATACAAAAGTAAACCAAAGGAGCATTTAGTAGCTCTATATCTCAATGCTCGCAGCGAACTAGTGCATGAAGAGTTGATCTCTGTAGGGATTTTGGATTCTGTATTGATCCACCCTCGTGAGATTTTTGAACCAGCTTATCG
>JBBSJV010000052.1:0-10532 GCA_038256935.1 Patescibacteria group bacterium | reverse complement strand
TTTAGTTAACAATAAATCTTTGTAATTATAAATAAAAACAGCCTCCTTAGGTAACAAAAACTGAGCTAATTTTAGTTCTATCAATGGATTAAGCTTTGACATATATGATCGTATATATAATTTCTTTAA
This sequence comes from Patescibacteria group bacterium, assembly GCA_038256935.1. Taxonomy (GTDB): domain Bacteria; phylum Patescibacteriota; class JACMRA01; order JACMRA01; family JACMRA01; genus JBBSJV01. The sequence goes on along the minus strand of JBBSJV010000052.1, from coordinate 10,403 downwards.
TTGTTTTTAAAATCTATACAATGTATGTGCGGAATAGTTGGTTTTTATAGTCCTGAATCAGATTTAAGCTCAGAATTAATTTTATCCCTAAAAAAGCTGGAGTATCGTGGTTATGACTCCTCAGGAATTGCAATATTAACTGGAGGTGAAATATATTGTAAAAAAGCTGTGGGGAAAGTAGTGGAGCTTGAAAATGTGGTTAAAAGCTCAAAGGCTTACTCAAAACCAGCTAAACTTGGTATTGCGCATACTCGCTGGGCCACTCATGGATTACCTACAGAGCAAAATGCTCACCCTCACCATAGTTTTGATGGTAAAATATGGTTAGTTCATAACGGAATCATCGAAAATTATAGACAACTCAAAGAAGAGCTTGAAAAGGAAGGGGTTCAGTTTTATTCTCAAACTGATACTGAAATAATTGCAAATTTAATTGCCGTAAACTACTCTGGAGATCTTAAACATGCAGTTCTTGAAGCCTTAAAACGGGTGATTGGTGCTTATGCTATCTTAGTTTTTTCAAGCGATGAGCCAGATAGAATGGTAGCTATCAAAAACGGCAGTCCACTTATTCTTGGGATTGGAGACGGGGAATTGATACTTGCATCTGATGTATCAGCTCTTATTCATAAAACTAGAGAAGTTATTTATCTAGAAAACAACGAATTGGTAGATGTTTTTCAAGGTAGGTATGAGATTTCTATCGATGATAAACTATCTCAGATTAAAAAAACTGAATACATTGACTGGCAAGAGTCAGCTGCAAATAAAAATGGATATAAACATTTTTTGATAAAAGAAATCATGGAGCAACCAAAAGTCATTGAGGATTCTATTCGAGGTAGGATTTTAGATAATAACATGGGGGTCAAATTTGGTGGTCTAGATCAAATAAAAGACTCTTTACAAGCTGTGGATAAGGTGTTGATAATTGGTATTGGAACCTCATACTACGCTGCAAAACTTGGTCAGATGTACTTTGAGGAGCTATTAGGAATAGAAGCAAGTTGTGAACTAAGTTCAGAGTTTAGATACAAAAATACCAAAATAGATTCAAAAACCTGGGTAATAGTCTTATCTCAGTCTGGAGAAACAGCTGATACCATAGCTGCCCTTGAAGAAGCCAAAAGTAGAGGTGCAATTGTCACAGGGATCGTAAACACAGTAGGTTCATCAATTTCAAGATTAACAGATGCTGGTGTTTATAATCACATAGGCCCAGAAATCTCGGTTGCCTCCACCAAAGCCTTTACCTCTCAAGTAGTTTTACTTTTAATGCATGCCATTTATTTAGCAAATATAAAAGACTTGAAAACAAGTGATACAAACAAAATTTTAGCTGATATTGCAAAGCTTCCAGAGCAAATCCAATCACTTCTTAATAATAACGAAAAAATAGAAAGCATAGCCAAAAAATATTACAATTATAGAGATTTCATGTATATCGGAAGAAGATTCAATTACCCTGTAGCTCTAGAGGGGGCTCTTAAACTAAAAGAAATAAGCTATATTCATGCTGAAGGACTCAGTGGTGGAGAATTAAAACATGGTTTCATTGCCTTAATTGATAAAGATTTTCCAACTCTAGCTCTAGCTCCTAAAGACTCAGGCTTTGAAAAAATGGTCTCCAATATTGAAGAAATAAAAGCTAGAAGTGGCCCAGTAGTAGCCATTACTACAGAGGATGGCACAGAAATAGAAAAGGTTGTGGATGATGTAATATATGTGCCAAAATCAGACTCAACTGTCTTGCAGCCAATCATAAATAACATTGCTCAACAACTCTTTGCCTATTATTGTGCAGATTTAAAAGGTGGGGATGTAGACAAACCTAGGAATTTAGCTAAAAGTGTGACTGTAGAGTAAAAATAAACTATGAGTAAGCCCAAGATCTGTATTGTAATCCCAGCCTACAACGAAGAAAAAAGAATAATTCCTACATTAAAGGCCTATACAAAGTATTTTGATACTCATTATCCAGATAATTACTATCTGTTAGTTGTAGTAAATGGTAGCTCTGATAAAACTGATGAGGTGGTAGAAAAGATTGCAAAAAGTAACTCCAATGTAAAATTAATCGTTGAAAAAGAAAAGATTGGGAAAGGTGGAGCTGTAATTTTGGGATTAAAACAAGCCAAGGCTGAACTAGTGGGGTTTGCAGATGCTGATAATTCAACCGGGCCTGAGATGATGGATAAATTATTTACTTATCTAACAAATAATCCAGACTATTTTGCTGCTATCGGTTCAAGGTTATTACCAGATTCAGATGCAGGGAAAAAGTCTAAAAGCAGAAGATTTATATCATGGGGAAGTTATTGGGTAGTCAATATCCTATTTGGACTAGGAGTCAAAGATACTCAGTGCGGAGCCAAGGTAATGAGAAAAAAGGGCCTAGATAAGGTTTTAGATCGGATGACACTGTCTGACTGGAGCTTTGATGTGGATCTATTACTAAGTATTAGAAGTGAAGGCTACAAAACCAAAGAATTAGCCATAAAATGGGAAGACAAGGATGGAAGTAAGATTGGAGATAGGAAAATTCAGATTTCAATAATGACCTTTTTATCACTGCTTAGGCTTAGAATTCTATACTCACCCTTCAAGTTTATGTATCCAGTTTTAGAGCCATTTGGAAGATTTATTTATAACAAATTAAAATAATATTATGTCAGCAAATTCATTAGATTTCAAAATCAAGGGAGGGAAAAAACTAAGTGGAAAGGTAGTAACTAATACCTCTAAAAATGGAGCCATGGGCTTACTTGCTGCTAGTCTACTCAATAAAGGGACAACCATATTGCATGGAATACCCAGAATCGAAGAAGTAAATCGCATTTGTGAAGTATTAGAAAGTATTAATGTTGAGCTTGAGTGGATTGGAGAAAAAAGTCTTAAAATCAAGGCTGATAAAATCGATTTATCAAACATAAACTACGAATCAGCTACCAAAACTAGAACAATTTTGATGTTTATCGGGTCCTTAGTACATACTTTTGATGACTTTAAAATACCAAATAGCCAAGGTTGTAAGCTTGGTAAAAGAAGTATTGCAGCTCATCAGTTAGGTCTTGAAAAACTTGGATTTAAAGTAAAGACAGAAGAAAATCACTATCGAATTTATAAAGCAGGTAAGGCAACTAAAGACCTGGCTATGTTTGAATCGGGTGATACGGCTACTGAAAATCTGATAATTGCAGCTAGCGGCTTAGATCAAACTACCACTCTTCGCTATATCTCTTCAAACTACATGGTCCAAGATGTGTGCGGATTTATGGAAAAATTTGGTGTAAAAATAAGCGGTTTTGGTACACCAACTGTAAAGATCACTGGAGTCAAGGAATTTAACCAAGATGTCGAGTATTATAATAGCGAAGACCCAATCGAGGCCATGATGTGGATTTCAGCAGCTCTCACTACTCAATCTGAGCTTACGATCCAGCGAGCACCGTTAGACTTCTTAGAAGTTGAATTAGAGCACCTTAGACTGATGGGAGCCAAGTTTAAATTATCCAAACCATACTTATCAAAAAATGGGTTTACAAGGCTTGTTGATATAGAAATTAAACCATCTAAACTTAAAGCAATTGATGAAAAAATTGCAGCTAGGCCATATCCTGGGATCAACCCTGATAATCTTCCATTTTTCGTACCAATTTGTGCTTTAGCAAAAGGCCAGTCATTAATCCACGATTGGATGTTTGAAAACAGAGCTATTTACTTTATGGAACTGACTAGACTAGGAGCCAATTTTCACCTAGGTGACCCTCACAGATTATTTATCGAAGGAGTAGATAGTTTCAGCCCCGCTCAAGTAGTTTGCCCACCAGCGTTAAGACCTGCTATGATTGTCCTGATCGCTATGTTATCAGCAAAAGGCGAATCAATCCTTAGAAACGTCTATTCAATTAAAAGAGGCTATGAAGAGATAGCTGAAAGATTAAATGAATTAGGGGCTGAGATTGAAGTAATTGAGAATTAAGCTTTGATGCTAAATTATTACTTAAGTTCTACTAAATCAATAAATTATATGGATAATTCCTTGGACACGATAGACACAATTGAGCAGTTAAATGATTATATCGATGATTTTACTAGTTACTTTTATCCAGATTCAAAACTTAAACCAATTGTAGGAGGTGGTAGGTCAAATAAACCTAAAATTATGCTTGTTTTTATTAATCCAACCAAGCGAAATATCGCCTCTGATCCAAATTGGAATGGGAAGAGAGTTCCATGGATAGGTATTACTCCAATTTGGAAAGTTTTAGCAAAAGCTGGTCTTATCAGTGGTGATTTAAATGATAAAATTCATTTACAGAAAAAACTATGGTCACCTGAATTCACAGAGTTAGTTTATAATCAATTAGAATCATCTGGCTTGTATTTAACAAATATAGTAAAATGGGCTGGGGAAGATGCAACCCTCCCTGAAAAAGAAAAAATTAACAGATACTTACCACTTTTATTAAAAGAAATCGAGTTGATTCAACCACAGAAAGTTATTTGTTTTGGTACAATCCCTTATTTGGCTTTAACAAATGATAAAACAAACCTCAAAACGATCTATGAGGAGTTTAAAATTACAAATGAAGTTGGCTTTAAAGATATTGAATTAGGTAAATGTAAACTTAAAACTAGGGTGTTTGCTTGTTACTTCCCAGTCGGCTTGGGACAGTTTAATCAGCCAAAAGCAATTGAAATACTTTCTGTAATAAATAAAATGTAGTTGATTGTTACCTAATATAAAAGACTTTGTATCCTTAAAACACGTGTTTTAGAGTTGTTCTTTTATAGTAAAGTCCCACCAAATTTATACAGCAGTGCATAAAACACGAAAGCCTTGTAACATTTAGTTTATCGGCCAATACCAATCAAACAGTTACGCCCTGCGTTGTCCAGTTATCTAATGGTTTAATACGCTTAAATGATAGTCACTTACAAGTCATTTAAACAATGAATGAAGGTTATATTATTACTTATAATTATTAACAAACCCACCACAGGGGATCTCTCAGTACCTTCGAGATGACGTTTAAAAGCTATTACTAAATAATAGTAAAATTTTTAAACATTACATTATAACTTGCTCATCGATAGTTTGAATGATATCGCCTTCTTTGATTTTAAACTTACCAATAACTGACATTCCAAATTGTTGGCTAATATTGATCTCAGAGGCTTTGGATTTATTTCTTTGTAGTTCCTGAATCTCCATTTGTCCTACAATCTTGCCTTCTCTGATTACCTCAATTGGTTTGTTATCTAGGATTTTTCCATCGATTACTTCACCTCCAAAGATTTGAATACTTGGTTTTTCTGATTTGAAAGTCTTTAAGACCTTGGCTTGTCCGAGCACAGTTTTTCTAATCTCATGTTTGGTTCTAGCAATGATTTCAGATTCTAACCACTCTAAGATTTGATAAATAATATCGCTTTGAATTATATTTATTTTTCTTTTGTTAATTAAAACATCAGCTTTATTATCTGGCTTGGTGTGAAAAGCTAAAATAGTTGATTCACTAGTTTCGGCAAAATCCAAATCTGATTCATTGACCATACCTACAGCTTGGGACTTGATAGAAATTTTTACATTCTCTTGAGGGATTTTAATGATAGCTTCTTTTAGTGCTTCAAGTGATCCAGAGACATCAGCCTTTAAAACGACATTAATAGAGTTATCTGTAGAAGCTTTTAGGTTGTTGTGGACTACTTTCCTTCCAGCTCGTTTAGTTTCTTCGCTGTAGGCGTCAGTTTGGGCCTGTTTTAAATTTTTATAGACAATTACGGCCTCTCCAATGTCAGCAATTTCTGGTAACCCTAAAATAATCACAGGCTCGCCAATTTTTGCACTATCAATTTCTTTTTCTTCAGTATTTGTAAGTTTTTTAATCTTTCCAACGCAAACCCCACTTCGAATAATATCACCAACTTTTATTTCATCTTTTACAACCAAGACGGTAGTCATGACACCTTTTGTATTATCCCTTAATGACTCAATTACAATGGCTTGTCCCGGACAGTTTGTTTCGCCCTTAAGATTAGCAACTTCTGAGAACAATAGAATAGTTTCTAACAACTTATCCACACCTTGCCCAGTCTTAGCAGAAAGTGGTAAAAAAGGCGTATCCCCTCCCCACTCCTCAGGGACAAGGCCAAATTTAGTTAAATCAGTTTTGACTCTTTCAACATCTGCTTCTGGTAAATCTACTTTATTGATAGCCACTATGACTTGAACTTTAGATAACTTACACCTTTCAATTACTTCCACGGTTTGAGGTTTAGGACCTTCCACAGCAGAAACTACAATAATTACAAAATCAGCAAGCTGGCTGCCTCTAGCTCTCATAGCTGTGAAAGCTTCATGACCTGGAGTATCCACAAAGGTGATGTCTTTGTCATGGTAACTAATTTTATAGCTGGAAATATGTTGAGTAATTGATCCCGCTTCTCCTGAGGCAACACTACTACTTCGAATATAATCTAAAAGGGTGGTTTTTCCATGATCAACATGGCCCATGACTGTTACAACAGGACCTCTTGGTATAAAAGTTTTTTGATCTTCTGGTACATCGTACTCCACAGTTTTGACTAGATTTGCCTCATCCCCATCTTCAGAGTCAAACATTTCAGGATTTTCTGAAAACACCCTTACTCCAAGTTCTTCAGCAATCAATGAGGCAGTATCAAAATCTATGACTTCAGTACTAGAAACCATGATTCCATTCATCATCAAAGTCTTCAAGACCATTCCACTAGGCTTACCAATGCTCTCAGATAAATCATCTACACGTATTGAGTTAGGAATATAGATTTTATCGTCATTTTCAAGCTTTGATAGTTTGTCAGGGCGGATGATTTTGGTTACTTCTAAGGCTGAATTGTAGGGAATTCTAGTATTTCTACCAGAAAAACCGTAGATACCTTTTTTTTGTCCTGTCTCACGGATTTCTTTGATGGACACATTTAGGATCTTGGCTAAGGTTGAGATATTCATAGTTTAGTTTGCCCTTTTTTTGCTCTAATTGTCAAATAATGGCTATTTTTCCAGATTTTCCAACAATCTAGTAAGTCCTTCAGTTTGGTCTTTGACTACAATGATTTGATCTTGTTCTTTTAAACCATTTAACAAAGATATTTGCCTTTTGGCGTATCTCAAGTTTTCAATTAATAATTTATCAAGTAATTTTTCGTAAGTTATTTGTCCAAGCAAATATTTATTAGTGAGTCTATATTCCAATCCCAAGACATCAAAGTCCTGCGAGCAAAGTTGAGTAGATAGATTAATCACTTCTTCAACCAAGCCCTGATTTATTCTTTCATTGAGTCTTGTTTTGATAGCATCATGAAGGATTTTAGGTTCTGGAATTATGGCTAGTTTAATTATCTGATCATATTGAGGAGTCTTTAAAACATATTTCCATTTTTTAGTTTCTGAAACGACTTCTAAGATATAATTTTGCAGCCTCACAGGATTGCACCAATCACTTTGATTTAATATTTTTGCATTTGCAAAACACGTGTTTTGAGCATATAAAATACCATAAATCAGATGTAGATCGGTCAGTTTTTTTTGTCTCAATTGTGATTTTAAATCATTGTAACATGTTTGATATTCTGGCTTGATTAGGTTGATATCAATAGACTTATAAATACTTCTGGCGTACCAACCTGTTCCTCCAACTAAAACAATGTTTTTGGGTTTGATTTGGTTTATTAGTAAGGTGTAATCTTGTAAAAAATCAACTAAGCTGTGGCCTTTATATATATCTTTAGTGTCGATATAATCTATTAATAAATGTTTTTGCCCGCCAGCATTATAATAATCAACCTTTTGATCTTTAATTGTTATTGTTTTCCAATCCCCTTCGATTTTGCCAGTGCCAATATTTAAACCTTTATAGACTTGGCGTGAATCGCAATTAACAACCCAGCAATCCCCGAGTTTTGAAGCTAGCTGCAGTGATAAATTGGTCTTACCACTACTTGTGGGTCCCATTATACAATATAAGTTCATGACTATTATTCGTTTTGAGTAATGTCTTTAGGGTTGGTTGTGATGATTCTATGCTCAGTTGGGAAAGCTACTATTTCGATAGCTACATGTCTTGGACCTGCAAAGAAAATCCCTTGCCCGACATTGGATTGAAGAAGAACTTGTTTTTCACCGGCGGTCAATGCAAATGTATTACCAACCATATCAATAGCTGCTGTGGATTGTTTCAAAAGTAGCTTGATAGCTGAGTTTGTTACAATAGGTCTTCCAAAATCAGAATTCAAGAAATCTCCAACATCTTGAGTAATGGTGGTAACACCAAGATAATATTTACGAGCACGCTTTACAAGTCCGTACAAGAACCTTGCTGAGTCTTCATACTGCATCATGATCCAAGCCTCATCAATTGCTAAGATACGTCGTCTAAGCTCAGACCTAATCTCATTCCAAACATATTTTAAAAGGATATACATGGCAATTGGGCGCAAAGTCTCTTGAAGGTCGCGAATATTAAAGACAATAAAGCTGTTATTGATATTGATATTAGTTGGTTGATTGAAGATCCCAGCAAAGGTACCTTCTGTATATCTGTATAGTCTCTGAGCAAGTGATTCACCTCCTACAATACCGTTTAAGATATCCACAAGATCTCCCATTGTTGGTGGGTTAACATTATTAAAATCGGACTCTGGAGTTATATCTTTACTATCATAGGCTTGCTGTACAGCTTGTTCCATAATAGAAACTTCTTGAGGGTCAAGCTTGCCAAGCATCAAGTTCATCAACCCCATGATATCGATAATAGATGATCTTAATATATCAGCGTTACTTTCACCTGGAAGAGCTTTTGGAAGATCAAAGGGGTTAATACGGTTATTGGAGTTTAAACTAAAATTCACATAAGTACCTCCAAGAGTATCAGCCAAAACTTTATATTCTTGTTCAGGATCAATGACGATTACATTTACCCCAATCATTAAACTACGTAGAATCTCTAATTTCACTGCGTAGCTTTTACCAGCACCTGAGGTTGCAAAAACTACCTCGTTAGCATTTTCCATTTCAAAGCGATCAAATATAATCAAAGAGCTATTATGTCTGTTGACTCCATACAAAACACCAGAGTCAGAAGACAATTCAGAAGACACGAAAGGAAAAGAAGCTGATAATGGACTGGTATTCATGTTGGTAAAAACCATCATATCATCTTTTAGAATAGGTAGGGAAGAGTTGAAACCATCATCCATTTGCAAGGCAGCACGCTTAGAAATAATGTTTTGCTGGCTAAGCATACCCTCCACGGATTGAGAAATCTTTTCTAATTGCTCTAGATTATCAGCATAAATTGTAATGTAAACCCCAACTCTAAAAAATTTTTCTACTCCTTGTTGGATGGCATCTCGAAGTGATTCTACATCTTGATAAGCAGTTTCCAAAGCAGGGTCACGCGCAGCTCCCTTTTCTTGGTTAATTTGAAGACTGGCTTGGATTTTACCTGTCTTTCGTTTCAATTCATTTAAGACCTGGGAAGAGTCTCTCGGGTAAATGAAGATTGATAAATCCATGGCGATATCAGCATTTACTATACCCTCTAGCCAGCCACTAGAGATGATTCTAGGGTAAGTAAGGATAAAGAAGGATCGAGTTAGTTTTGTGCCTACTTCCAAGTGGCCTGTTGTGACATGGATACTGCTAGGTGAGATTAAATCTCGAACAGTTGATAAACCTTTGCGGTAAGATTTTTCACTTTCGATGAGAGCTTTTTGGATTTCAATTTCAGTTTGAATTACTTCTTTTCTAAGATCAATTTCTTGAGGAGAAGATTTAGTCTTAGTTGCATTTTGTTTTTTTGGCTTAATAGGCTTTGGTTGTCTGATTGGTGCTTGTGGATTTGGGTACTGCTGGGGAATTGGCTGTTGAGGGCGTGGAATAGGTTGAGGGGGTCTATTGTAGTTAGGGTTTGGAATTTGTTGGACGGGCCTTGGACCAGGCTGTTGTGGTCTTGGGGGGTATGGATAGTTAGGCCTATTATTAGGAGCTGGGGTAGGTCTTTGAGGGTTAGTTTGAGGTCTAAAATTATTTACCACAGGGTTAGAAGCAACTGGTCGTGCAGCTGGATTCGATACAGGGTTAGGATTTGGGGCGGTAAAGTTACTCATTTCTAATATATAATACCCCCTTAATATAGTTTTGACAAGCAATATTTTGTTTATTCTTAACATGCCTTTTATAGCTCATTAAAAATAAATAATCTAACTTTTAAGTTACTTCCCCCCAACAATCTAATGCAACAAAATAACTACTATATGTTACAATTGTTGTATGAAGAAAAAATACTTTAGACTTACTTCTCTTGATAGAGAAAAAATACAGTATTACCGCACTGAAAAGAAGCTTAATCCAAATC
>JBBSJV010000051.1:0-10728 GCA_038256935.1 Patescibacteria group bacterium | reverse complement strand
CTGAAAGTTACAATTTAGGAACTTATCAATTTACAGATTTGCCTAAGGGGAGTTATCAGATTATTGCGGAGGTGGAGTAGGGCCAAACGGCGATTGAGAGAAGTGCTAAGCGTAGCCAAGCATGAACAGATCGGACTTGTTTTGCCCGATAGAGCCAAACGGCGGTTGAGAGATAGGTGGTTTGTCAGATTTTAGTTTTTCATCTTTGCTTAATACATGTTAGAACTTAGAAACTTCTCAGTTTCCATTCAGGATCATCAAATCCTTAAAAATATTAATTTCGACTTTGAACAAGGTAAAATTTATTGGCTTCGGGGTGAAAACGGAAGTGGTAAATCCTCTTTTTTTAAAAGTCTAATCGGTATTGAAAATTTTCAAACTACAGGTCAGGCCTTATTTCGAAACGAGCTTGAAAGTATTGATTTAAAAGATCTTTCGATTCAGCAAAGGTTTGAACGAGGACTGTTTTTGATTTTTCAAGATCCACCTAGTTTGCAAGGTGTTTCCATTATTCAGTTTCTAAAAGCTATTTCGAAAGTAGGGGAGGAAGGAAGTAAATACGAGTCAATCAAAGACTTTTTAATAGATGTTAAAAAATACCAAAATTTACTAGGTTTAGCTGATGATTTTTATACTAATGATGTTCATTATGGTTTGAGTGGCGGGCAGAAAAAAAGGATCGAAATCTTACAAATGTTGATGCTTAGACCTAAATATGTATTTGTAGATGAGGTGGATTCTGGCCTTGATGAGAATGGTAAAAAAACTATTGCCACAATCTTAAATCATTACAAAGGCGAAGGTAATACAATAATCTTTTCTAGTCATTTACCAGAGTTTGCTGAGCTTTTAGAAGTTGATCATGTGCTAAAAATTGCAAACCAAAATGTTGTAAGTCTATGACAAACTGCAGGTACATTGATCTATCAAATTTGGAAAGCAATATTTTTTCCCTTGAAATTGACTCCCCACATCTCCAACAAATTATTTTTTATAATTCTAAACCATTACCAATAAATTTGGTTACTGAAGAGCAGAGATTATTATCAAAATTAATAAGTCTAAACGCAGACAACAAAAAAGTGCAAGAAACTCATCAAAATAAAACAATTGAATTAGCTTTAAATATTAATTCTAAAGCCAAACTAGTTTTTTATTTATTAAACCCAAATTTTAATTTAAACTTAACCTGTAACTCGTTTTCAAATGCCAAAGCAGATATCAGTTTTTGGTTACATCAAATGAATAGTAAAACTACTATTCAAACTACTCAAAATATTGTAGCAGATAATACAAGTTCCAATTTAAAGATTCAAAGTGTATTAGATGAGGGTTCTGATCTTAGCTTTGATGGGCTAATTGATGTAAAAGAAAATGTTTTGGCCTCAAGTTCCTCATGGTATCACCACGCGCTAAAACTCAAACCAAAAGTTAAAGTTAAATCAAAGCCAAGCTTGAGAATAAAATCACAAAAGGTGAAAGTAGATCACGGCCTAGCGATTACTTCTTTGTCTTCAAATACCTTAAACTATATGATTAGTAGAGGGTTGGATGTAGAGTCAGCTAAGTGTCTTGAAATCGTAGCTAAATTTAATCAGTTCAAACAATTTCTTCCTACAATTTGTTTTTAGTAAGGCAAAGGCTTAGGGTATCTCTCAGTTGACGCTCAGGCTATAAACCAAAAAAACCAAAAAAACCTATGTGTTGAGATTCTAAAGACTGGAGTTTTTGAGTAGCATAGTTTATAGTTTTTTCTAAACTTGATTTTTCTTGATCTAACTTCCAATAATTTAGTTCAGCTTGAAGTCTGTTAAGGTAATTGTGTAAAAATTCTTTGAGGGCATCGACATGCTGGTCTTCTGTTGAAGCAAGGCTTTGATATTGAAGTACTTTGTTAACTAGTGATTCTAACTGTGTGATAGTTTGTTCAGGTTTATTTTGCCCGACTAATTCTTGAAAGGCCGACAAAAATTTGAGAGATGAGTGTGAAGTTTGAGCATCTAATTTTTGTTGTTTAGCCAGTTCTAAAGCCAGTACTTTAAGGTTACTATTTAGCTTTTTCCATTCTAGATTAAGAGAACGTTGCTGGCTATAAATTGCTGATAAACGTAATTTGTAAGCTACCAAATCTTCTTCAATAGAAGAAAATAGGGATTGCTGGCGAAGGTGTTGGAGTTTAACTCTTTCAAAATAATTCCAAGGTAAGTACTTGGATACTTTAAAAGAAAGGGGTAAACTAGTGCTACCAAATAAAGACATGTAATTAATGCTATAGCACAAAAAAAGGAGCTGGTCAAAAGTTTGTTTTTGTGGTAGGGTTTGTTTATTATGATTAGAAAATTAGCACCATCAATTTACATCAAATGGAATTACAATATTTTATTTAATCAAATTGAAAAGGCAGGCGGCGGGAAAGATGACAGTTCAAGACCAAATCTTGCATCAATACAAATAGAAAGACTCCGTTTATATAATGAAAGAAAAACAACAAATCAAGGATCTATTCCTGCAGGAAGCACGATTTTTCATCCATATGCCTACACTCATGATAATTATAGATATGTAAAATTTAGTTATCTTGACCCTAAAACCCCTGACAGAAATACTTTGAATCCAGATTATACAGTATCTGTTAATAAATTAGTTGATAATTATGTATTACCAGAATCAGATTTTTATGCTCTATTTGGTGAAGAGCCCCCAGTTCATACTATAGATGTCTAATTATCAACAATTATGGAATCATTAATATGTTTTAAATTGATTAAAGTATAGAAATATTAAGATAAATAAAGAAACTCGACCACAGGGGGTTTCTCAGCTTTGCTTCCAAATGACATGCTTTTGTTTTATCGCTTTAAATGTTGGAACAAGTTCAGCACACTTTATTTATTACACTTAGCCACCACAGGGGATTCTGAAACGAGTTCCGCAATGACACTTACTTGTAATAAGTTCATAGCTTAAATATTTCTTTTATCAAACACTAAACATACCAATCAAATCAAAGCTGCTTGTGTGGTGTTTTAGTTCGTCTAAATCAAACTTTTCATTTCCTACAAACTCTACATAGAACTTGTATTCCCAGGGTTTGTCTGGGATTGGTTTGGATTCTATTTTGGTCATGTTGGCACCTGTCTTTTTGAGTATTTCTAATACCTCTAGTAATGATCCAACTTTGTTGGTGACTGTAAATATGGCTATGTATTTGTAGGTTTCAGTTTCTATCTTTTCCAAATTCTTAGCTTTTAAATCCTTAGACTCCATTTTTTTAATTACAAAAAACCTTGTAAAATTGTCTTTCTGATCAGCGATATCATCATTTAAGATTTGTAAATCGTGTTCTGTGGCCGCAAGTGGGCTGCAAATACAGGCTATATTTTCAAGCTTTGATTCAGCTACAATCTTTGCTCCTTAGCTGGTGCTATCAGTTAGGACACGCTCAGCTGTTAGGTTTTGAAGGAAGTGATTACACTGGTTTATGGCTTGAGTGTGGGAATAAATCTTAGTTATTTGCTTTAGATTTAGATCACTTTTACCTGCAAGGACATGGTTAATTGGAATTATTACTTCACCCAAAATCCAGTATTTGAGACTAAATAATCCCTCAAATGTATCCATAACATCACCTGCGATAGAATTTTCAACTGGCACTAAAGCATTGCTAGAGGAGTGTTTTTGGATTTTAGTAAAGATTTCGTTTATAGTAGATAAGGCTTTGATGGACTGCTTTTGCGGCTGGGGCTCTAAGTATTGTATAAGGGCTTGATGGGAATAACTGAAGGTGGGGCCTAAAAAATATTTCATGGGTTTGACTTAATATATTTATCTTAATACAAAAAGACTATGCAAGCAAATCCTTTGGATGATCTTCGCGGTCAAGTCCAACAAATCGATGAGGAGATCCTAGAACTTTTAGCCAATCGCGGTAGGTTAATTTCTCAGATTAAAACTACAAAAAAAGTAGAGCGCCAAAGCATTCACCAGCCAGATGTATTTCACAGTAAAGAAAAACTATTGATTCAATTTGGTACTAATATAGGTTTAAGCGAATCATTTATTAAGGACATTTGGCACACAATTCATGCTGAGTCTATGAAGAAACAAGGAATATTTGATTAATTTTATGAACCATAAATTTTTACCTATCGCCTATCATCTAGGCGAGTTTAAACCATTTACTGATGCCAATATTTCTATTGCAACCCAAGCTTTAAATTATGGGACCGCAGCTTTTGGAGGTCTTAGAGCAACAATAAATCCAAAGAATAAGAATCAAGTCATCTTATTTAGATTAGATAAACACACCAAAAGACTATCACAAAGTGCTAAATACTTGAATTGGAATCTAGAACCAACGCAAATAGAAAGATTGATAATTGAATTTATAAAACAAAATAAACCTAATAAAGATATTTATATAAGGCCTCTTATTTACGTTTCAGATCTTGGCATCGCTCCCAAAATTGATACTAGCCAAAAAGATTTTGCCATTTATGGGTTAGAATTTGGTGATTATTTGGGCTCTGAAGTGAGTTGTTGTTTTTCCTCATGGGTTAGACAAGTCGATAGCAGTTTGCCTTTGAGAGGTAAAATGTCGGGGGCTTACATGACCTCAGCACTGGCTAAATCCGAAGCTATTGAAAGGGGTTTTGATGAGGCGATTTTGATGAACAATCAAGGCAAGGTCAGTGAAGGGAGCGCGATGAATATTTTTATAGTTCGAGATGGAAAATTAATTACTCCCAGTGTTGATCAAGATATTTTGGAAGGCATTACCAGAGATTCGGTTATTCAAATTGCTAAAGATGGTGGTATCGAGGTTGAGATCAGGCCGGTTGATAAAACTGAATTAATAATTGCCGATGAAGTTTTTCTAACAGGAACTGCAGCTAAGATAACTTCGCTAAAAAAGATCGAAAACTACGAGCTGGCAATAGATAAACCAGTAGCATCGATGCTCAAAGACAAATTAAATAAAATAATTTTGGGGCAGGATCTGGATTATACTGATTGGATAAGTCGAGTCGAGTTGGAATAATTGAATAAGAAGTCATCCTTGTACATGTTAAATTATTTGATGACGAATTTCTTGTTTGTCATTCTGAACTCGTTTCAGAATCTTTTCCTTATTCCAACTACGTTAAGACCCTGAAATAAAACCACCCTCAAAATTATAAATTTTCAGGGAAACCCGGTTAAATTAAGGGTGACATAAGGAATTTGTCATTGAAATTATTGATACTTACAAGGATGACAATAAAAGGTCATAAAATTACATTACAACTCTTTTCATTAAACTAGCTCCTCAATCTCCTTACCTAATTTATAAAGTCTATCTTCACATAGTTCTGGAGCCAGTAACTGACAACCTGAAGGTAAATTAACTGTTTTACCATCATCTGCTACTTCAAAGGTGCCAAGGGGGACATTGAGTCCTGGGATTTTGACTGGGTTAATTCCGCAAGTGAAGACATCAGACAGATACATTTTCAGTGGGTCATCAGATTTTTCTCCTATTTTAAATGGAAACTCTGGAGTGGTAGGTGTCAACATCACGTCACAAAGCTCAAAGGCTTTTTTGAAATCTTCAGTAGCAAGGTATCTAACCTTTTGGGCATGGTTGTAATAGGCATCATAATAACCAGCAGAAGAAGCATAAGTACCAAGCATGATCCTTCGTTTGATCTCATCACCAAATAGATTTCTCTGGCCGAAATATAACTCTTCAGTTTCACCAAGTTGTTTAGCATACCTTATGCCATCGTATCTTTCTAAATTTGCTGCCAGCTCCACAGGCATGATCATGTAATAGACTGAGATAGCATATTTTATCAATGGTAGGGATATTTTAACGATGCTATGGCCCTGTTTTTCAAGCAATTCAATAAGCTGATCTAATTTCTCTCTGATTTGGGGCTCGATTCCGTCGATGAAAAACTCTTCTGGGATTCCAATTCTCATAGGATTTGCTGTTTTTGTAGAATGAACTTTAGATCTACCTGTATCTTCAGGCTTTGTCATATCTTGTAACCTAGTCACTAATTCTGAGCTTTCTAAACTAGTTTGATCTTTTGGATCTTTTCCAGCAAGAAGGCTTGCAACTACTATGTTATCAGTTATATTTTGAGTAATTGGCCCGACTTGATCAAGACTTGAGGCCATAGGCATAGTACCGTACCTAGAAACTAGCCCATAAGTAGGCTTAAGTCCAACAACATTGGTAAAAGCTGAGGGTTGGCGAATAGAGCCTCCAGTATCGGTACCGAGAGCGAATACACATTGACCAGAGCTAACTACAGCTACAGGCCCGCTACTTGATCCACCTGCTATTCTAGTATTATCATAAGGGTTTTTGGCAGTAGCATAGGCTGAAGTCTCACCACTAGCACCACTTGCAAATTCATCCATATGCACAACACCAAGAAGCATGCTCCCAGCCTCGATCATCTTTAGATATGGAGTAGCTGAATATGCTGACTTGTAGTCTTTTAGAATCAATGAGCTAGCGTTTGTTTCCTCTCCTTCAACTTGAATTATAGATTTTACAAAGAAAGGGATCCCAAAAAGTGGCATTTTATCTACAATCTTTTCAAAGCCTTCTTTTTTCATTAATTCATCCAAAGCTTTGGCTTGCTCTAGTCCAAGATTCTCAGTATAATTGCTAACTGCATTGATTTCTTTATCAATATCCTTGCTTCGATTCAGGAAAAAATGAAAAACCTCAGAAGGGGTTGCTTTATCAGTTTTATACAACTCATGAACCTCAGATATTGTAGGCTTTTTGGAAATGGTAAACATATCTATTGTGTAACATTATGATTAGCTTATGTCAATCATTTGCTCATGTAATAGGCCTTTAAGCTGTGAAGAATAGCATACTAAAAGCATATCCAAGCTATACTTTTGCTTAGCTTGTGTTACACGTTACCTATAACTTGTTTATCTATGTAATTTGCCAAACTAAAGCATTTGTTATATAAATGAATTTATGACCTTTTCTTGGTTTATAGTCTATATCTTTGTATTAGCTATAATCGGCACTATTACTGTTACCTTTAGCACTTATGTATTACAAAAATTACTTCAAAGTAGCTGGTTCTTACCATTTAAAGTAAAACTAAACCCCAGAGAACCAAATCGAGCCCAGTATAAACATGAAGTCATTGCACAGCTGAAAAGTGTTTTTCTCTCGATTTTGATAGGCTATGGAGCAGTATTATATATAATCTTTTATGGTTATTCCAAACTTTATTACAATTTTGAGGAATATTCTATATGGTGGCTTATTCTGACAGTGCCTGCGATGGTAATATTATCAGATTTGTACCTTTATATATTGCATCGAAGCCTTCATAGTAAGTTGTTTTATAACAGAATCCACCTTGTTCACCACCGCTCAATTCGTGTAAATGTTTTTAGCTCCTACTCTCTAGATGTCATTGAAGCTGTAGCCTATACCCTATTTTTAGCAATTTTTATATTCTTTTCCCCAACTCATATTCTAAACTTTATTTTATTTATGGGCTTAACTGTAGTATATAATTTTTATATCCACAGCGGCTGGGAAATATTACCTACTTCAAATTCCTTAGTCAAAGCATTAAATACTGCTACAATGCATCATTTGCATCACATCAAACACGACTACAATTTTGGCTTGTACACGAGTCTTTGGGATAGATTATTTGGGACCTATTTGGATATGCAAAGTTGTAAGCTTGCTCAAAATAACAAACAATCTTAGGATAAAATTGTGTCATCAAATAGGTTAAAAAAATTAAATAGATTATTACCTCTTGTAGCAATTGGAACAGTAGCTGATTGCCAAAGTATTTTGGAGCCAACAAATAGACTGATTACCAAAACTGGGATTCAAATTCTAAATCAAAATCAACATGGCTTGTCTGGATTAAGTGAACTAAATAAGCAACTTGGAATCAAAGATAAAATGGAAATTGGTTATAAAGTCAACAGTAAAGATCTGGGGTTTACTTACAGTCCCATACTTAACTCTTCAGGCAGGCTTAATCATGCCAGTCTCTCAATTTCGGTCTTAGTTGGACATGACGGTATCGACCTGCAAAACAATATAACAAATGCTGAGGGTTTTGATCAAGCATTAGAAACCTCAAAATTAATAGCAACTAATCAAGAGAGAAAGGTCTATGTCAAAGAAATCACTGAGTCTTTGGAAGCTACTGCCAAGTCTCAAATCGAAGCTGGAAACAAAGTTTTGTGGCTGGAAGGTAATTGGTCAAAAGGGGTAATAGGTCTTTTTGCAAGTAGGCTTGTAAACCTATTTAATCTTCCAGTCGCTATAGTTAGCAAAAGTGGTAGTTCGTATACAGCTTCTCTTCGCGCTCCTGATGGATTTGATTTCCCTAAGGCTTTTGAAATGGTTAAGAAATATTTAACAAAAGGAGGGGGGCACCCTCAAGCAGCTGGTTTTAGTGCAACTGAGGAGCAAATAATAAATCTTCGCAGTGTTTTGCCCGAAGCGATCCTTAAAACAAATGCTTTATTCGAGCAAAGTCAAGATAACTTTTTACCACAAGATTGGAGTATCTCAGAGCTTACTAAAGAGGTTAAAAATTATGCAACCAAAACTGACAGTTTGTTTTTAAAAAGTGAGCAAATTAATCAAAGTTTGTTACAAGAAATCATCAGTCTTGATCCCTACAGTCAAGATTTTCCAAACCCCAAAATTATTACAGAAATTTGCCTTGTTGACTTTAAAATATTTGGAAGCAATTTAGATCATCTCAAAATAAATCTAAACGGAGTCACAATTACTTGTTTTTATATAGATCCAAGTATTAAAATCCAAAAGGGGGAATCTATCTGGTGCAAATTAGAGGTGAGTCAAAATAGCTGGAATGGTAGGACTAATTTGGAATTGGTTGGGAATGTGATTTCTAATGGGTAAAATAAAAAATATGGATCAATACTAATAGAAACACTTGAAAGGGTAACTGAGGTAATAATTGAGTTTGTTTCAAAGTAAAATATATTTGATCTATAATAAAAAATATCCCGTAACAATTACAGGAGTGTTAATGCCAATTTATTCGTATACGATTTTAGTGTCATTCTGAACTCGTTTCAGAATCTTTCCCTTATTCTAAGCTAGGTAAGACCCTGAAATAAATTCAGGGTGACATGAGGATTTTGTCGATGAAAATATTGACATGTACAGGAATAACTAACAAAAAATATTTAGCTGTTGCTATACTATCTTAGCCAGCAATTCAGCTTGAGTTGCTTCAATTTTTTCAAGATCTTCTTCGTACTTCATGTAAGCCAATGCTTTTTTTAGTTCTGGGTTAAATACTTCAGCTACGTAAGTTTCATTGCTTGCATGCATATCAAGAGCTTGTTCTACTTTTTCGTAGACGCTGATGATAACTCTAAGCATTAATTTCATTTTATTAAACTCACAGTATGTGTCAACAGGATCAAATCCATTTTGTTGTAGGAAATCTTCACGTAAAGACTTTGCAATCTCGAGCATCAATCTATCTTGATTATCCAGTCCATCCATTCCTACGATTTTGACTAATTCTTCCAATTCAGATTCTCGAACTAAGATTGATTTAGCGTTGTTTCTATCTTTTACAAACTGCTCACCATCAGGATAATCATTTGCTATCATATAGTTGTATTGCACGTCGTAGAGAGAAAAACTTGTGTTCCAGTTGATAGCAGGGTAGTGACGCTTGGCAGCTAATCCAGCATCTAAAGCCAAAAATACTTGAGAATTCTTCAGTGAAGTCTGAGTCATTGGTTCAGAAAAATCTCCTCCTGGTGGAGATACAGTACCGATTACAGTGACAGATCCTTCGTCTTCAAGTCCAATTGTTTTTACTACTCCAGCACGTTCATAAAATGCGGCAACTCGGCTGGAAAGGTAGGCAGGGTAACCTTCTTCTGAAGGCATTTCTCCCATTCTTTGTGAGATTTCACGCAGACTTTCAGCCCATCTAGAAGTAGAGTCAGCCATTAGTACTACATCGTAGCCTTGGTCTCTGAAGTATTCAGCAATTGTGATACCAGTGTAGATGCTAGCTTCTCTGGCTGCAATAGGCATGTTGGAAGTATTTGCAATCAAACAAGTACGATCCATCAATGGTTTGCCTGTTCTTGGATCTTTTAGGGTAGGGAAAAGTTTGACCATTTCAGTCATCTCATTTCCACGTTCTCCACAACCTACGTATACAATGATTTGAGCATTACTCCATTTGGCGATTTGCTGCTGGGTAACAGTTTTACCAGCTCCAAAAGGTCCAGGAGTAGAAACACGAGCTCCAAGGATAATTGGAAACATGGCATCTATTACTCTTTGTCCTGTTTTAAATAATTTTTTAGGAGCAAGTTTTTTATCAAATGGGCGAGCAATTTTTACTGGCCATTTTTGAAGCATGATAATCTCAGTTTCTTTGCCTTTATCATCTACTACAGTACAAACTGGTTCTGTGATAGTATATTCGCCGGCATTGATTTTGCGAATTTTGTATTTTTTATCATCGTTTAAACCATGCGCCATGACCCAATGTTTGACTAATGAAGTTTCGTTGACATAACCAATTTTCTTACCATTCCAAACTTCCTCTCCTTCTCTCATAACTGGTATGAAATCCCATTTGTGTTCTCTATCAAGAGATGGTAAGTGAATTCCTGGTTGGATAAAAATAGGACTTACCTCATCTAGTTTTTCAAGTGGTCTTT
>JBBSJV010000050.1:0-11205 GCA_038256935.1 Patescibacteria group bacterium | reverse complement strand
TAGCAATTGCAAGGGCAGCAAAAAACGTGAATTTAGGTAGTTACAACGTATATGAAGTAGATTCAAGTGGAACTACTCTTGATAATATACTAGCTGAAGGAGGTATGCAAGACTTTTTCTTATCCAGAAACCTAAATCAAGCCATTGATAGGACTACATTTTTCTCTCCAGGAAGGGTGTATTTGGTAGATGAATATAGATTGTAGAAACGTGAATAAATATAAACCTTTTCGATTGACAATTAGCTTCTTACAATCCAGCTTTGGAATGTGGCAAACCAGCAAAGTTTTTTGAAGCAAAATCAAATAAATACTACCTTCAATGCTTATCGACTGAACAGGTCAAGACTTGCTGTGTTACCTGGAATTGTCTGGAGTTTTGTGGTTGTAATTGCACTTCTTTCAGGTTTAATTTTTATAAATAACTTTATCCCAGTTAGAGTTCTTTCATCCTTTTTACCCTTTATTGAACCTCGAGAAAACAATTTATCCCCAAAAGAATTAATTTTAAATCAACAAAGTTTGTTACAAGAGCAGCAATTTCTAGCTCAAAGTCAAAACTTTGATAGTGTAGAAACTGGGCAGTTCTTGGTTGGTAAAACCTGTATAGCTGAGCTTTCCCAATCTTTTCCAAATACTATAACAGAAGTTAGTAGCTCCCCTTCACAGTGGCTGATACCTGTTAATTGCAACGATGACTTGAAGGCCATACAATTAATTGGAATTGATCAAGACAGCCAAGATTTAGGAGATAATATTGTAAATTTGAATAAATCCAAAGCAGTCGTTTATGGAGAGTTAGAAGGGATTAATAATATTGAGTTGGATAGAGCTTGGGAAGTGTATTTATCAGACCTTTTGCAAGCAAAATCCAGCGATGTTATTAGACTTGGACAGGTACAGTTTTTACTAAGTGAAGGTTGTAACCAACAGAGTGATTCCTGTCAGCTTTGGCAATTGGATCAATTTGGGCTGCAAACAAAACTTTTGAATCAAGATTTGTCAGAGATAAGACAAGATGGGGCAGGGATATTTGTAAATTACCCAACTCTCAAATTTTCCCCGCTGCAAGATAGCTACCCCAGTGCTATTAATTTAAGTGCAGTAAGTAGTGTCAGTGAAAGTTTAATTTTGATCAAAGTAGATGCAAATACGGGTCAGATTACTGGTACTATTCCTATAAACAAGATCCAAGACGAGACCAATTATCAAAGGTTTTTACCTCTTTAAATTTTTACTATTCATTTTTATCCGGCAACCAATTTTTGTCATACTAACTTGTTTCAGTATCTAGACCCCCTTATCATAGAAAAGACCCTGAAATAATACCATCCTCAAAATTATAAATATTAATGGAAACCCAGTGAATTTAGGGTGACAGTCACAAGTTGATAAACTTAGTCAAAACTAGAATGGCATTTGGACGTTGATGTTGTCTACATCAATATCTGGTAATTCTTCTACAGGAGCTTCATTTTTATCTTCTTCTGGTTTCTTGGCAGGAGCCTGCGCTGATGGTTTTGGATTACTGGATTGTTGCTGGTTAGGACCACTTGCAAAATCTCCACTATTTGATGAAATTTGCTCCGCTTCTGCTCTAGTTGTCAGCAGTTCGAGTTCTCTTACTTGTACGTCTGTGCTGTAACCTTTGGTGCCATCTGGGCGATCCCAACTTCGATTTTGTAATTTTCCAATTACTCCAATACGATGACCTTTTTTAGCATAGCTTTCTAAAATTTCAGCTTGAGCATCCCAAGCAGAACAGTTAAAATATTGACTAGTTCTAGTTCCTTGGGCGTCTTTACCGTCATCTACGGCAATGCTTATTGTAGCGACTTTTTTTCCAGTTTGAGTCAATCTAACTTCAGGGTCTTTCGTTAATCTTCCGACTAATATTACTTTGTTCATAATAGAGTATTTTAATTTTACTTTTTTGCAGTATTTATCTGGTTTTATAAACTGTCAACTGCATCAGTATCTGATTCGGAAGTATTAAGAGTATCTTTTTCCTGATTTGATCCGGCGCCTCTGCGATTAAAGAAAACAAATAAGAAAAAGAAGAGATAAGAAAGGCTTTCATAAACTATCCAAAATAGTCCTAAATAAATGATAATCTCAGTTGTAGTAAGATTATCCACTACAGGAGGGTTACCTAGAGCAAAAACAACAAAAAGTAAGGTTGTAAAAATTGCCGATAGCAATCTAGCAAAGGCTTCTTCCAGGCCAGCTAAAAAATTAGGTTGTGGTTGATTTGTCATATGGTATGGTTTAAACCAAAATGAGGGTGTTTTGTCAAAGTAGAAAGATCTTTTAAATGAAAAAGTGAATATTTAGAAAAGTTTTAGTTTTGAGCAATAAGAAAGTCATTCTGAACTCGTTTCAGGATCCATGTGTTGTCTGGATAAATTTTGAGCAAAGTAGGAAAATTCAAACCCAATCACAAATAACCTGTCATCCCGTACTAGTTACGGGATCCCTTGAGGTGGTAGGATTTATTTTAAGAGAAATAGGGGAAGTAATTACGGGACACTCTCGCCTCTACAAAAACATCATGTAGGGGTAAGCCTTGGCTTCCCTTTTCCCGTAGGGGGGAATTCGTATTCGCCAGTAAAGACTATAATTCAAATAGATATTTGATTCTTGAGTATGTGTTTAGTTTTAAAATAGAAGAATATTTTTCCAAAACAACACAAATCGGGTAATATCGAAATTGTCCCTACAAAAAAACAAAACTACAATCAAAAAATTCTTCGATTTATACCCATTTAAAACAATTACCGAACAAACTCTCATATAAACCATTACCATACATAAAGCAACCAGAGTAATAGTTACATTGCAATTTACTACTAGTACTAAGGCATTGCTTAATTGACATTACCGCTTTTACTCGCAATAGCTATTTAACTAATAATTCACTACCAAAAGAAGAAATGCAAGTATGAGTGAGGGGAAAAATATAAAATTCAAAAAACATAGTAGGGGTAAGCCTTGGCTTCCCGTTTTAAATTTCTTCATTAAAACATTCACAACAATCCTAATCACCCTAAACTAATCGCCCTAAACCTCTTCTCCTCAATTCTACCTCTATCCCCGCGAGTTAAAGCTCAAGAAACCAACCAACCCCCAATCTCAACTCAAAACACAAATTCTACCCCCACTCAACCCCCTTCAACAGGCACTATCCCCGACTGGAAAATAGAATGTCCAATTCCAAATTACGGTTTTATCTCAGTAACCTTTGAAATAGACCCAGATAAAGTAGATTGTGATCTCATTAGTGGATTAGATAAAACCACAAAATTATCTAAACTAGATCAAAACAGCTACGAAGGAAGTATCGATACCACTTTACCACTTGGACTTAGTTTAAATCCACAGGATCTTCAACCTGATTCAGATAGATTTGAAGCTTGCACTACACTCATTACCAGCCTCGCAGATACCGTTGAGCAGTCTGGAACAAGTCCAGCCAATCAAGCTGACATGGGCTTTTCTTCCCCAATTAAAAACAGAAGAATAGGGACTTGTAGTGATGGTATCTATACAATTGAAAGTAGAGTTGCTGACAGCGCTGGTAATGCTACAAATTGGAAGATGGAGAAAGTGGAGAGGGATAGCGTGAGGCCTGATAAAGCAAGTTTAGAAATAGATAAAAATGGAGATATCTTACAAGAATATTTATCATTAAACATTAGTGGAGAAGGATATGCAGATGCTCAAGTAAAAATTACCTCAAATTATAGCTATGACAATGATTTTCCGCTTAAACTAAATAGTGATGGAAATTACAATAACAATCAATTTATTGCTTTGGATTTTGGAAATATAACCTACACTGTAAAAGTAAAGCTCACTGATAGAGCAGGAAATGTAAGCGAAGAAGTTCAGGCAAGCATTACTACTCAAGAATGTTTTAGATGTGCAACCAGTGGTAATGGTATACTTGGCTTGCCTGTTCCTGATGACATCAAACAAGATATTACAGGAGAATTTCCAAGGTATAAAATAACTTATGGCGGAGTACATGCAGGTATGGATTTTGCTTCAAACTTTGGAACTCCTATAGTCGCATCAGCAGATGGAAAAGTTGTTAAAGTAACTATGGGCTATCCTAATTACGGAAAAGGCGTAGATGATCCAGCAGGCTGGGCAAACACGGTAATTATAGAGCACAATATACCAAACTATCCAAGGATGCAAACAGTATACGCTCACCTTCAGAACAGGCAAGTTGTAAGTGTAGGTCAAACTGTTCAAAGAGGACAGTTAATTGGATATATGGGATCTAGCGGTGCCTCATCAGGGCCTCATGTACATTTTCAGGTAGAAGTAGAAGGCTCAACTTTAAATCCCTTACACGCTGGTAAATTTAATAGATTTCCTCCACAGAATCCAAGAGACTACTTAGGAGATATTGAAGGTAATGGAACTGAGGAGATGCAATCAAAGTATTGTCAGTTTGAAGGTGAAGGAGATACTGATTTTGCTGGTTACATAAAAATACCATTTTACGAAGCAGATGCAGCTATAGAAGCCTATTTAGAAAACAACTTTAATGGCGACACAGAAATTGAAAACCAAATTGAGAAAACCACAACTCGCTTCGATAGTCTAAAAAATGGTCGCAGTAACTGGAGAGAAAAAGTAACTCCGCATGATTGGTGTGGAGTGTGGGTATTAGATCTACAAAATATTCATCAAAAAAATGGAGAAAGAGGTTTTGATGGACAAATAATTTTTAATCCATATTTAAGAAAGCCAAGCTTAGTTAAAAATGGTGTTTGGCAAAAATTCGCTAAGGAAAAAGGTCCTTGTGGAGTAATTGGAGTGCCAAGTAATTTAGAGTCAGGCGCAGGAGTACCAAATGGTAGTAGAGCTACAAAAGATAAAGCTTTTTATCAAATGTTTGAGAAGGGTGTTTATAGGAGTAACGGAATTTATGCCTATAGCTGGAAAGAAGATTGTGGTTTTTTGTGTACAAAAGAAGGTTTTGATTCACATTTTGTAGTTAATAAAATAGCAAGGCAGTTTCATAATGATGGTGGCTCATTGTCTCAGTGGAAATTTCCAACAGGTGATACTTACGGAGATAATTATTGCAAGCAATGGTTTGAGGGCAAGGAAATTGATTTTTGCTATGAGGGTAAAATAAAGGATTTTGTGGATAAAGTAAATTACTA
The DNA here is from genome assembly GCA_038256935.1 of Patescibacteria group bacterium. Classification (GTDB taxonomy): domain Bacteria; phylum Patescibacteriota; class JACMRA01; order JACMRA01; family JACMRA01; genus JBBSJV01. The sequence goes on along the minus strand of JBBSJV010000050.1, from coordinate 6,023 downwards.
CTTTGATCTTCACCCGCCATGTATAAGTGGTGGAGAAACTGTGGAAGGGTTTGATTGTAGAGGATTAGCCTTGCTTTCGATGAGAGAGGTTACTGGAAAATCCAGCGGAAGTTTTAATTGCGATAAATTGGGAATCGGTTGTGATCCCAAAAAAGATATTCCATCAACAGATGTAGAAGGCTTATACAGAAACTCTTTTCCAGCAGCAGGCTCAAGGTCAAATTTTTCATATACCTATGAAACAGTAGCTCCAATAAAGGGAGGGTTTACGATCTATGATTGGGACAATGGAAAAGATGGTAAATACGACCATGTTAATATTATCGTTGATGTTGATAAAGACGGTTATAGGACTTGGGTTTATTCAAGGGGGTGTGGAGCGGAACGTGTGGATGATCATTTAAGAAGGATAAACGAGAAAGATATAGTTGCATTAAAAGAGAAGATTATTAGATTACAAGAAATTTCCAATTCAGATAAAGAAAACTTAAGCAGGTTAAACTTAATTCACCTTACTCAAAATGAAAGAAATTTAATTATGAAAAATAAAGATAAGTATGGTATTACAAATGACTATTCAAAAATGACAGAAGTAAAAAATCTAATTTGGACAAAAAGTATTATAAATTAAAATATTGACTTATGAGACCAACAAAAAGATATCTAAAACCAATTATAATATTTCTTTTAATATTGATTTTGCTTCCATTTTTAGGCATTTCAGCCCTTTATGTGTATACTAAAATTGAAGAAAGAAATGAAACTCAAAGACTTGCACAAGATTTAGAAAGGTTTAACACCTTGCCAGAAATTTCAGATAAAGAATTAGTTGATAGAATAGTTTTTTCTACAGATCAACTGGATTTACATGAACAAGAACAGATTATTGACTATCTTTTGGAAAATAAAAGAAGGGTTGTTATTTATGCCGAAAGCATAGAGTTCGTATCGCCAGAAATAAAAGAAGGTGGTTTTTCAAATATGTGTAGGAACTGGGATATACCCTTGACTGTTTTATTGATAGGTAGAGTTAAAGGTATTGACGGTGATGTATATAAATCCGGTACAATATACATGACCAGAAAACCCAGTGAGAGTAATTGGCAGGAGTGTGTTACTTATATCGGACCTTTATAGTCTATGAGTTAGATCAAAATCAGCATAATTATTATGAGTAAGACAATTATCAACAATTCATCTTTTCACAAAATAGCTCTTAAAAAATACATATTATATTATGTCATGATAAGTTTTTTAGCCTTTTTTTAATTACTTTTGAGTTCTCATGGTTGGATTGCTATAATTTATTACATGGTTATGCCATTTTTAGTGCTACTTTTTGTTTACACATGCATTACTGTGTTTATAAAACTTAAAAAAGGTAATAAATATATAAATCTAAATGTTAATTTTTTAATATGGCTAATTTTATTACAAATATTGTTAATGATATTCAATTTTAGAGATAATTATGACGAAACGCTTACAAATTTTCAAAGGTTGAGCACTCAAATTGCATTTTTTGTTGCACCAGTTTATTTGATTAGTTATTCATTTTTTAGTATCGCAACACCCTTAAAGGCCTATAAGTAGTTTAAATTAAATGTCTACGATTAATTAGCTATGTCCCAACCCCAATATACTAGAAACACACTCGCATTTATTGATGTATTTAGAGAGGATGTAGGATGTATTGGAATAACGGATCATAATTATTATGATGATTGTTTGATTGATGCTTTTATGAGTTTAAACAATAATAGTTTGATTAAATTTATTTCTGGAGTAGAGATCAACTCAAATGGTATTCACATACTATGTTTTTTTGGAAACAAATTATATAATAAGCAAACTTACTCTGAAGGCATAAAGAATTTTTTAGTATTTTTAGTAAAACTAGGTGTAAATAGCCAAAAAGACGGTTATGGTGGATTAAATTTATCAGCAAAACAACCATCTGATGTATTAAATCTTGTTAAAGACCTTGATGGTATTTGTATATTCCCTCACTGTAATTCAGATAATGGTTTATTTCAAGAAAGAACAAAAACAGACAGAACTTTTTTATCTAATATTTTCAATCATAATGATTATATAATTTTACAAGCTAATAATAAATCCTCCATAGATAAAACTTTTGAATATATAAATATAAGAACTAATCAGCTTATTTCAACTCCTATACCAACTATAGCTAGTGATGGAAGAAAGATGTCAGATTTTGCAAATTCAGATTCAGATGGTAATTATTGTTGGATTAAAGCAGATCCTACTTTTGAAGGCTTGAAACAGATTATACATGAACCTGATGAAAGGGTTAGATTGCAAGAACAAAATCCAGAGTTTGAGTATCAAAAGCCACACTTTTCATCAATCGAAATTGAGAAGAAATTTAATATTTATGAAGATGAAAACGAGTCTTTAAAATTTGAAACGATTAATTTACCTTTAAACAAGAACTTAATAACCATTATTGGTGGAAGAGGCGAGGGTAAAAGCACTTTAATCAATTACTTAGCAAATATCCATTCTGAATTTGATGCAAATGATGATGAACAAAAATACAATTTTAGTTTAAATAGTAATTTTAAATACAAATATCACAAATTAAATACTAAAGATTTAGAAGAAGAAGATAGATTTTTGTTTAATTGGAGAGGGAATAGAAAAAGAGACTAGAGTCAAAGGGGGAGAAGAATATATGCCTGGCTGTTTTGTGGCTTGCAAATACCAACTCAAAATACTACACGGCAAAAAAGAGAGATTTCAAGGCGGTAGAGCTTGGATAGTTTCTCATGGCTGGCAAGATAACACTGATAGTTGGGCTACAAATATTGGAAATTCTATCCACTCCAAATACCCTAAGGACACCGTGATTTTGCTGGATTGGAGAGAGGCGTCTGCTGGACCAGGTTTACCGAATGAAAAAGTACCTAGAAGACAAGCCACATGGGTAACACCAATTTCTAAAGATGCAGTAAAAAGGTTGGGTGATTGGGGGCTAAATGATAGAAATAATATAATGACAGTTGGTCATAGCCTTGGTACATTAATTGCAACAGAGCTTTCTATACAATATGGCGGCGTGAAAATGACGAATCTTATTTCACCTCCAGGCAATATCGCTACTGGTTATTACGTTGTAGATTTATCATCCGGTCGCAAAATTTCCACATTTGCAGGGACTTCTCAGTTTTCTAGATCTTTTGTAGCTAATGATGCCGGAGATGATATAAATTTAGCTAGAACCGCTGATGAAAAGGTCTTTATTAATACAATCGATGCAAATTATGCAGGGGAAAGCCACAATTCAACTCCTAGAGTATTCAATCATCTAATTTCTGATAAAGAAACCCTCAATGGCCACTACAGCTTAAATAACCTAAATAATAATAACTTTTCAGAGATGGCATTGCAATACGGAAGCTTCGATGCCTTGATCCAAGCCACAGGAAAAGTTGATTCAGCCAAAAATGAAACTTTAGAATTGATGATTGATAACAGACTTACAGCACTAGGTACCAAAACAGATGATAGAGTAGTTGCATATCACGATGATCGAGAAATAATCTTTAGAGGAGGCGGAGGAGGTGATGAGTTTTGGAATCATAACTTGGCCTTTAAATCGCTAATTTTAGTTGACGATTTTTCAGATGATCGTGATAGAATTAGTTTAAAGGAAAAGCCAACAGTTCTTGGTGATCATCACAAGTATACTTTATTAGGTAACACGATATATAAAGCCGGACAAGAGGAAATGAGAGTAAGTGGTGGTCGAGCAAATGCACTTAATGAGGCTTTTGATAGATTTAGTAGTGGCCTAGAACAAAATGTATTTATTAAAAGATAATGTATGTATAAGAAAGATTTTATAATTAATTTAAAAAAAACTAAGTGCTTTATTGCGTTTATAATATTAACTACTATTTCAATAATTAGTATAACAAGTTATTTGTTAATTGAGCCAATATATAATCTACAAAATATAGACAATATAATCGTTGAAGAGTTTAATAATGGAACTAAACTTTCTGGTAATAGAGTAGAAAAAGTAAAAGGAGGTTTTTCTGCTTTCGATGATTATGAATATGAAATTGTGTTAAGTAAATTTGATTTAGTAAATCCAATATATTGTTTTATAAATAAAAAAAATGGTTCTGATATGACTTATGCCCAGTCGATAACGATGAAAAGAAATAATATAAATAAATTCGAAATTATTGAGTACTCAAGTGCTTTAGGTACAACTGATATTTCATACATGAAAAAGACATGTCAAAATGGTGATATATCAAAACAGAACTTACCTCCAGAGATAATATTTAATCCACCTCAGTCTCTCGAGCAGATTAATGTTAATAGAGAAAAAGTCGAAGTGAATAATGAAAATGAAGAAACATATATATATCTTAAAGGCTTAGTAAAAAAGTATGAGAATAGTGGGAATAGTGACAAAGCAATATTATCCGAGGTCGTAAATATCCTAAAACAAGTTGTCAGTGCATTAGAAAATAATCAAACATATATTTTTCCTGATGGTAGTACACTAAGCCCTACTCCAAGACATTTAGAAGAAATGCAAGAAGCATTGATTGTATATTCTGAAGAATTAAAAAGCTAAACCAAATGTTACAGCTAATCCTTTCTAATATTCCATTTCTGGAAACACAATCTACAAAGACGGTTATAAAGATATGGAGATAAAGGGTGGTAGAAGTGGGGAGGATTTAGCTTTAGAATTGAATAGAGCAAAAGCAAACCCCAATTCACCAAATACAGTTTTTATCATTAGAAACTAATTAGCCAATAACAATATTATGTTTACAATAAAAAAACAATATTCAATTACCTTAATAATTTTATTTTGCTCAATAATAGTATTTATTTCTTTATATCTGATCTATTTGCCTATAAATAAAAACAATATCGATAATTTAGTAATTGAGGGGTTCAACTCAAATCCTATTTTTTCAAATGATAAGTTGCAACCTATTCAAGGTGGGTTCAACGGATATATCAACGACACTGGTTTACATTCAATACAAATTACTAAAAATAATCCTTTTGCTCCAGTTATTTCAGTTGTAAGACCTGATTATTCAAAAGATTTTCCTGAAAAAACAAAACATAGTATTTTTGTAATTTATTTTAGTAGAAAGGGAATTAATAATTTTGAAATTAGGGATTATAAGCTAGTAACTGTCCTAGATTTAGAATTTAACCAAGTAACAGACTTAGTCTCAAAACACGACATAACAACTGACTTTCCAGGAAAAGAAAACTACAATATCGTAAATTACCCGCCTCTTACCCAAGAAGAAATACAAGATAATCAAGAAATGGTCGAAGAAACTCAAAATAACCAAGTAAACTATGCATACCTAATAATTCTAACTCGAGAATATGAAGCTACCACATCCATCATAAGCCTACAAACATTAGTCGATGCACTAAAAGCAACTGTAACCTCGCTAGAAAACAACCAAACCCACACATTCCCTGATGGTAGTACCCTGACTCCTACTGAGAAGCATCTCAAAGATATGCAAGAAACTCTGGAGTATTACACTGAGGATTTGAGTAGGATCCAACTAGCCCATAAAATAGAGTTAATTGCGAGATGGTAGTATCTGGCTAGCCCAATTGACAAAACCTTTCTAAATAGACCTTACTAGCCTTAACCAAATAACCTATGCAAGCAATCGGAGAGTATCTAAATAGTATTTCAAATAAATACAATTCCACAGATACAAAGAAGGGGTCGGAGATGAATTATCGAAGTCAATTTGAAAAGCTGCTTGAGAGTATTTTTGACTTAGACGGTATGGTGGCTCAGATCAATCACGACTTGGCAAATTATCAGGATTTTACTCAACTTCTTTGGCTCCGTTTAACTTCAAAAGTTGACTTATTGAAAAAAATAATGATTGATTTAGACAGTCTTCATTTTGGAGTCTTGTGGCAATAATCAATACATCTCTGTAAGTAAGTGGAGTGGAAGACAGATTTGAGACTAGACTAAT
>JBBSJV010000049.1:0-11357 GCA_038256935.1 Patescibacteria group bacterium | reverse complement strand
GCTCTAATCTATCAGGATTTAAAACCACAGAACCATGTTTGATCAGAAACTTGAAAAAACTCCTCAGGACTATGATTTGATAGGATTGAGATTTTAGACTGAGTTTGTCGTTTCGAATCGAGTTTTTGTTATGTAGGTAATGCCTGTAGCCATTGATCACATCTAGATCTATCATATTAGTTTGCTCGATTTTCATGCTTTCTAAATACTCTCCAAATCTTTCCAAAGTATTGCGGTAGTTGCGCACGGTGTTAAATGAGTACTGCTTGGTGAGCTCACAATACAGCAAAAAATCTTCCATGTCGCGTTTGTATAAAGCCATATAAATCTTTTATAGATCACTAAATATGTTATACGAAGTAAGGGGGTTTTTGTAAAGGTAGTCAAGAATTTAAATCATTTGTGACTATTGAAGTTGATTAGCATTAAATTCATAATTCACATTGTTATATGTAAATTGAATTTTCTCAATAACTTGTTGTCTGTTTCTAATTATTGAAACATTATAGCACCTTTCGCCGCCAATCATTAGAACAGCCGTAGTTACAGCAAACTTTATACTCTCTCTTTTTACATCAGTAGTGTTACCTAGATCTACAAAATTTTCACTCATATTCCCAAATATTAGCATATTAATTTACCTTTGTAAAGTGTTTCACCTTCACTAATATTGATCTCACGTCAAAAACAAATTATGAGAATTTATTGATTGATTTTAATAACATCAAATTTATGAATTGAGCCATTATAATCTATTGTTATGAATGAAATTTTATTTCCTATTTTACTTATGAGTGTTTTATCCTGATCAACTGCTGCATCACTTACGAAAAAAAGTTGCTGTATTTATTGAAAACTTACCGGTTGTCATCCAAGATTATCCAGATCAAATCTTAATTCACTCTATTGTGATTCTTTCATAAACTATGATTATGCTAAAGTAAAAATTATAATCTGTACAGAATAAGGGTGAGTCAAATGTCCTATGCGAACCAACTTTATATTTTGCTATTTTTTCAGTGTATTATAATGACAAACAATCAATAAAGAACAAATAACTTTACTTTTTTTGGTGTTTCTTCAGGTCTGGCATCTTTAGCATTTTCTACTGCAATAATATGTTAACTTTGAATGTCATTTACCAAACGATGCTCAAATACCAGTAAGTTACGAGCATGGGTAGGAAATGTTTGGCAGAATCCCTGATGGTAGCTGTAAATTTCTTGAAACCACAGTTTAAACAAAATTAATACTGCATTCGATTTATGCTTTGGCTTTTGCATGTTTCTTAGCGACTTATAATAACTATCTCAGTGAATCTGATGACGATTAGATCCCCTTCAATTCAAACTTACCCAGTACTCCATAATCGTGAATATTCAGTTTTTCTGCAAACGTTTCAAGATACGGCATTGAGGTTTTTGGAAAGACTTTGTAGCCGTCTTGGTTTTTTACAAAGATAAAATCATCTTGATTTGAAGCTACGTCTTCTGGTAATAATTCTAGCAGCCTAGTCATTTCGATTTTTGAAAGTGGTTTGTAATGATAGGGTAGGGATTTTAGTTTTTTAAAGCGTTTTAGCCCAGTTTCAAGCTCACCTTTTTTCCTTAGTCCGCAAATAAACAGCCCTTCACCTTGGATTCTATGCGGAAATGCTCTGTACTGACCCTTTTCTAACGCCAGCCAGCCATTATCTGATAAATTGGGATTACTTACTATCTCAAACTCAGGATTAGTATCCAAAAACTCAGATATTACTTCTTCATTTTCTTTGGTATTCCAGGTGCAAGTCGAGTAAATAAGCATTCCACCAGGTTTGATAATCTCCACAAGAGGTTGCAAAATCGTTAATTGGCGTCTTTGACTTCCCCAAATTATTCTCTCGGTGATGGTGTTAAAAATATATGGATCTTTTCTGCATAACCCTTCGCCAGAGCAAGGAGCATCGACTACTACTAGGTCAAAAGTATTTTCAAATTGAGCAAAGGTAGTAGGGTGGTTTTGGGTAATAAAGGTGTCGTAACTACCCCACATAGTCAGATTTTCGATCAAAATTCTATTGCGTTTGGAGACTACCTCATTACCAATTATTATACTCTTTTCAGGTAAGCCAGCAAGTAGCTGAGTAGTAGTGCCCCCTGGAGCTGCACATAAATCAAGAGCTAGAATTGGGTCTTTAAACGCTTGTAAATACGAACTTAGCGCTAATGAAGATGGTTCTTGCACGTAATATTTCCCGTCTAACCAATCAGGATCTTTGGAAGGTTTGAATCCCTCTTGTAAATATTTGGCAGTAGGGTGCCAGTTTACACTTTCGAGCTCAGTCTTACTTTGCCAATTTTTAGTTGGGTTAGGGTTGCCAGCACGAACTGGTTTTTGGCTCAAACTTTTTTTAAATAGATCATACTCATTACCTAAGATTTGTACGTATTCATCGGCTAAAAAGGCTGGAATGGAAATAGATTTGTCAGTTTGCATATTCTAAAGTATAATCATAATCAAGTAGTGGTATAAGTACTCTTACTACAAAACAAATACAAAAATCAAAACTAGTCTAATGTCAGATCAGTTTCAAACCCAAAATAAAACTTCGAATTCTCAGTCCAATCCTCATTCTGATCAGGACAAAGCTGAGTTTGAAAGATTGTATCAAGTGTATATTAATAAGTATCACTCACCTCAAAATACAGTAAATCAAGATGAGTCTTTAGCCAACCCAGCTATAAATATTGCCAAGAAAGCCTTTGGAAATGGCATAAACGTATTTAAAGTAAATTTTAAAAACATTCAAGACTCGATTAATAATTCTAACAACCTTGTAGAAGCTATCGAATCAGGTCAGGATCAATATTTAGGCTTTGGTAAAGGTTTGCAGAAGAAGTCTCAATACAGCCATTCTCAAGTCTTACCTGCCATCAAACGAAGATCAATCCCGGTCGTCACTCAACAAGCAAGGGATAGAATAAAAGGTTTTAAAGCAAAACTAGATGGAGTAGAGTACCAATCGCAAAGCAATTTTCTCCAACCTGTCCCAGTAAGAATTATCCGCCAGCAAGAAAGCCCCATCGCTTGGCTGACAATGGGTGATAACAATCTATCTCGCCCAGAATTTGACCCTTATCAGCAAAACGATGAAGGTATATCGAGAATGTCTGGCACGTTATGGCCATTATCTGAAGAGATTTTTGAAAGGCCCAAAGACAATGCTATTTTGAAACCTGAGATGATGAATGGGTTAATTTACGAACAGCCTAAAAAACCTTTATCTCAAAGATTTGGAAACCTTTTTGCAAATTTCAAGCTGCCAAAGCTTAATCCTTTTAGAAATATTCCAAAGCTTCAGATAAGCAAACTGAGTATAGCGCTATTTTTATTCTCCAGTCTTTTTGCAGGAACGGTTTGGGCCAGTGGAAACACGGATTTGTTAGGTGATCTAAGTAAGCTCAGCCCAGCTCAGATTGCAGGAGCTACCGAAAAAATCCCAGAAGACCCAGAAACAGTAGCTTTCAATGAATGGATGATCGAAAATGCTGGAAGTATCGGTGAAAAAGATGGTGACTTTGATAGTGATCAGTTGACTAATTTTGAAGAATTTAAGCTTGGTACTGATCCCGCTAATCCAAATACATGCGACCCTGATAAAACTGACATCGAAGTATTGCTTGAACTAAGAAATCCAATATCATGTGAGGCTTTAGATATGGAAAACGAGGAAGTTGTAGCCTATTACAGCTACGTGCTTTCGATCCCAAATATTATGAATCAAATGGGGGTAGGGCAAGAACAAGTGGTGGAAACTGAAACTGGCACAGTACCTGCAAACACTGATCTAATTAGTATCTTTGGAGTTGCAAATTATGCTGAAATCGATTCATTGACAATTGAGCAGTTGGAGCAAGAAATGGCAAGTAAAAACGACAAGGTAGAATTACTCAAAACTATCGATAAGATTGATAAATACGTGGCTCGTAACAGATCTTTTGAAATCTACGATCGAAACTATGAACCACCTGTTAGCGGAGCAGTGTATCTGGAAGTGTCTCGTAAATATAATGTCCCTCTCAAATACGTTCTGACAATTGCAAGATTAGAGAGTAGATTTGGTACAGATAGGTTTACAAATAATGGAAATCTAACAAGACCAGGACAGCATCAAAACATTTATTCTATGGGACTAACAGATGGTGGGTCTAACATTACTTACAAATCTTGGGAAGATGGAGCAGCTGCCTTTGGAAAATGGTATCAAAGACTTGAAGGAAGGGGAGTAAAAGACTGTACAAAATGGAAAATCTACAACCCAAACGGAGATTATTGTTCTAAGGTAGAGAATCTTGCAGGCCAGATACAGGCTTATTTGGAGTCTTAAAGTTCTTTTTATGGAAAGCTTTGGTAATAACAATTCAGTAAACTATACAATATTTTTTGATCAAGTAATTATTGATGAAGAGAAAGGGGTGGCTGATGTCGTTGTCTCAATGTTAAATGCAGATCCAATAAAGGTGGAAAATGGTTGTTATTATTATGAGATTTCAAAGCAAGAACTCCAAACTGCTTGTAATAAAAGGACTATGAGTACTATGGTAAAAGATACATTACAATCAATACTTGTTCAGCTAAAAAATTGTAATCTAGTATCAATAGATTATGGCAAAAGTAAAGATAATTCTATACTTATTTGCCTAAAACCAACAAGAGTAGGTGACGTATTTTAGTAACTTACTGTTATTGACAGTGTGAAAAAAATTTCATAATTAATTGTTAAAGTTTAAATTTAATACAATTATAAAATATTATGAATTCGTTTGAAAGTGGTTTAGTATTAGTAGGATTATCTGTGGAATTAACATTTAATACGGGTGTGTATGCTGCATTAGGGGCTGAAAGAAATACTCAAGTTACTGATTATGGCATTCAGTCTGAATTAATCTCAGTCAATGTTCAAGAACTTAATAATTCAAGCTATTATCCAATTGAGCATGGTTACGTTGAAGGTACAGAAGTAATTTTTGGAATAAATGGAACAGCTTTTGCTACTTATCAGTTATGCATAGATGCAAATGTTGGTGGAACAAATACTTGTTGGACTGGTCAAGCAATAAAAGAGTATTATGGTATTCCAACAGGTCTTATCGAAGAACAAAACACAGACAATGTGGCTTATATCTCTCTCAAGATTTATTAGAATCGGATACTCCAAGTGAGACTATTAATACTGACTCAAGTCTAACTCCCCCAGAAAGTTCTAGTCCTGTTAATCAACCCTTTTAATTCAAGCATTCCTAGTGATTATCTAATAGCAAATGGCGGTGGTGTGGATCCATACAGAGGAAGTGGGTGCATAACACCAATAATACCAGTAGATGTTCTAACAAGTTAATTTAAACTATTATTATATAATAGAAGTTGATATTTTCGAAATTAGTATTTCCCCCTTTAACTAGAGGTATTTTTATTTCATTAGTTTTCAAGTTATGTGAAATTAATAGATTTAGGGGAAGAATCGTTTAAAAGTTATCAATATTAGGACTCATTTTATTTTCATTATTTTTCTTCTAAAGTGAATGATAAATCACCAATTCTTATTGACTAGCTCCTATATACCAGCTTTTTTTAGGTAAAGTTAATTATTTAAAATTTAACTGTTATTAAAGTACTATAAAATTATTATGTCTGAAGTAAATTTACAAGAATTAGAAAATATGCAAGTTGCGGATTTTTTAGCTCAAGCAATAGCAATAGTCCGAGCAATGCCTTCCGATGAAATTGCCCATCATGGTGCTGGTCATGAATTTAAAGGTTGTAGAATAGTTCGTGACCCCAATGGTGATTATTGTATTCCAGGTGTTACCGACATTTTGCCAGCAAATGCTTACGAAGAATTTAGAAAGCTATATTTAGTTAGTTCACCAACAGATTCTAAAGTAGATGCTTAGACTGCCATAAATATTTATATTTAGCCCCTTTGCTGTGAGGGGTATTTTTTATTTAATTTGTATTTTAAGTTAGTAAGTTTCAAACAAAATCAAGTTTATTTAAATCATACTAGCTCTTTTTACAGTAATTCCTTAAACTTCTTTGGATTTCCGCTACCACGGCTGGCTTTTATGCACTGGCCTATCAAAACCCTATTACTTAGACTTGGTTAGAATTTGATTGTTTATACTAAACTATAAATTATAAACCTAGATTATGAAAACCGATACCTCAATTAGAATAATTGACTACATAGAAAAGCAAGGACAAGTGACTGTGCGGGATTTGATAGTTTTTCTGCTCAGGCAATTCATAGGCAACTGAAAAACTGGTTGAAAAGGGTTTAATTAAAAAAACTGGGACTTCACCTCGAGTTTATTATGAAATTGCCAACAAAGAAATCGGAGCAAAAAAATCTACTAGATACTAGGAAAATTATTAACAAAAGCCAAAATTTCAGACCAAAAATTTATGGTCTTAGTCTATGTGGTACTCCAAATGGAGTTGTAAATAGTTCTAGTAAATTTGAAGTGGTTAAAGAAATATAGTTTTTTAACTCAATTCTTTTTCTAGCAGTTCCTTAAACTTCTTTGGGTTTCCGCTACCACGGCTAGCTTTCATGCATTGGCCTACCAAAAACCCTATTACTTGGACTTTACCCTCTTTGTATTCATTTACTGGGTTTGGGTTCTCAGAGATAACCTGCTCGACAATTGGGATTAGGCTACTATCATCAGATACTTGGATAAGACCCTTACTTGATGTGATCATCTCTACGGTTTGCTCAGGGCTCATGGCTAATTCATCGATGATGGTTTGGACCGCTTGGTTGCTAATTTTATCTTCTGTGTACAAACTTGCAATTTCTTTGATCTTATCCGGGCTTGCTATTTCATTGATGCTTTTTTCACTTTTAGCAGCTGTAGATTGCAGGTTGGTTGAGATAATGTTTGCAATGTTTTTCTTTAGTTTATCATCGTTTACCCCGTCTATAGAAAGGTTGTAAAAATCACCAACCTCTACTTGGCTGACAAAAAGATGTGCTGTTTGAAAGTTTAATCCAGCTTCCAGATACTGCTCTCTTTTGACATTAGGTAGAGCTGGTAAGTCATCGATATGAGGAATGTCTTGGGGTCTGATAGATAGTATTTGTAGATCAGGTTCAGGGAAATATCTATAATCGTGAGCTTCTTCTTTGCTTCTTTGAGCAACGCTTTTGTTTAGGTCATCTTTCCAGCCTCTTGTTTCTTGAGCAGGGGTTTGTCCATCAATTAGCATCTCAGTTTGTCTCTTGATTTCGTATTCAATTGCTCGCCCCACTGCTCTGATGGAGTTGATGTTTTTAATTTCTACTTTGTAGCTTGGCAGTTTTCCTGTCCTGTGTTCTTCTTCAGTTTGAAGGCTCAAATTGCAGTCAAATCTCATTTGCCCCTTGTCCATGTCACCATCAGAGATACCAATTGTGCGAACAAGTAATTGTAATTCTGCTACATAGGCCATGGCTTCAGCTGCTGATCTGATCACAGGCTCTGACACGATCTCAACCAGAGGACAGCCGCTACGGTTGTAGTCCACAAGGGTTTTATTACCAACATGCAGGGACTTACCAGCATCGGCTTCAAGGTGAGCTCTAGTAAGTTGGACTGAATGTTTGCGGGGAGTAGATTTTTCATCGTCTTGGACATAAAACTCGACAATGCCACCTTCAACAATCGGGTTGTCGTATTGAGAGATCTGATAACCTGTAGGTAAATCAGGATAAAAATAGTTTTTGCGATCCCATCTAGTTTCACTCGGGATATTAGCATGTACTGCCACTCCAAAGGCGATGGCTTTTTGTACCACAGCTTTGTTGAGCACTGGCAAGGCTCCAGGTTGCCCAGTACAAAATGGGCAAATGTTTTTATTGGGGGTATCAGGGGTGTATTCATTGAGGCATCTACAAAACAATTTGGTCTTGGTATTTAGCTGAGCGTGGACTTCCAAACCGATGATTGGATAAAGGGTCATATATTAGTGTATCTTAAGTTAAAGTCTAGTTTATAGTCAAGGCTAGGGTTTAGAATTGATTCAAAGTGATTTACCTTACTAAAATTTATTTTTGTTGTAATAGTTAAAAGTTAATTTAAATTTGCACAAAATGAACTCTACAATAGATAAGCCAAACCTAATTTATAATAAATACAGTTTTTTAAGAGCTGCGTTACTTGCTTTAATACCACTTACTGAAGTAGCAATGGCTGCTCAAAGTACAGATTTTGTCTTGCCATCAAGTAGACCTGTAGAAGCGGAATGTGAAATAAACTACCAAGCCATTAAAGTAACCCTTACCGAAAACCAAAACCAAAACCAAACTCTCACAAATCAAGCCTATAGTTTAGCAAGGAGAAATATCCTAAATGGGAACTTATGTGGCCAAGAAGTTTATATATATGAACCAACTGAGCAAAATGAACCAAAAATTACCAATTTAGTTGTACCAATTGTAGTTAATGGAATGACAGTTTTTGCTGAAGTAAATTATCAAGTTATACTTGATGAGGTAGTCTTTAGTACTTTAAAAATAGTAGATACTTTTGGTAATAAGATCATTGTTGAAAGCGAAGGTTTGGTTACTTTAGCTGTAAGTACTTTTTTTAATAACGATGGAAACTATACTTTAGATTAATTTGTCATAATTTAAAGTTATATTTCTTTGCAAAACCAGCAAACTATGCTTATCTTTGGTTATGGAGATTCAATGGAGAGAATTATTGGATAACATAAACATTGATCCTAAACTGATTGGGACTTTAATTACTATTACCATCTCTCAAATACCATATTTAGCTACCAAATACGTATATTTTCAACTCGGAAATGGATTTAGAGTGGGAGAGAATGATTTTGCTGATTTGGATTTTGCAAGATTTGATGACCCTGAGGAGGTTAAAACCTATAAAACTATAGCAAATTACCCGCCTGAAAAACGAAAAAAATTGGTCATAAAAGCCTTATCAGAGCTATGTGATGGGTATGTAAATGGGGAACTATATTCTAAGTAATAATTTTAAAATTGCAGTTAATAGCGATCTGCCGTGCATGTCAGTTTACCCAAAGATATTTTTAAACGACGATTGGTATAAAAGCTTTGCAAGTTTATGGGTAAAGTATAAAATACTACTCGAATATAGTGAATCAGAAGCAGATGGATTTTTGAAAATTAAGGCTGATTTACTTGTTCATTTGTCAGATATACCTCACGAAATAGTTCATCACGATCGCCAGCGAATTGTTGATAAACAAGTCTTTTTTGGGTTGACTTATGGTTTTAGCATACCATATCAATTTGTAGGAAGAAAGCGTAGACATGAGGAGTTATGTGCAGTTAAAGGCCAAGTTGAATTTTTAAAAAAATATAGTGATATGAACAATTTTGTATTGGATCATCTAGTATTTTATATTATTTATGCATGCTTCTGTGATGAACAAAATCTGCTTTCTGTAGTCAATTACCTGCCTAACCAAATAAAAATATTATTTAAAGAAAATAAAGAGTTTAATAAATATTGCCAGAGTCAAAAAAATCCTCAACCAGACATTGATTTAGGTTATCTTTATTTTAGTTTTTTCCTAAACAAAATCATATCAGATCATAATCTTTATAATAAGTATGTTGCTACTTTAGAAGTATTAGAGCTGACAGAATACCAGATGATTAGTGATAAGCAGCATTTAAGATCGTTATTAAACAATTTGTAGGCTATTCCAATACCTCTATCCAAACTGTTTCATTGCCTGTTAATACTTTCATTAGTCTAAAATTTGGGTTATGTGAGTCTAGCAATTGAGATCTACATCTATCGTTAATCGTTATATCTAATTTCCTTCTTGAAGTATTATCAATCTTTAGTAGTTCGACCATAACAATAAGAACGTAATAGGACCAAAACTTAATTACTCTTGTTTCAATTTTTAAGTTATTAACTTCTCTTGATTTTCCGTTTCTATCGGCAAGGTCTCTTGAATTTGTATAAAATTCTCTATTAGGTTTGTCTGACATTATATCAGTAATTCATAAAACTGAAACTTAATCAACTAAAAACCCCCACGTGAAGGTGAGGGCTAATTATAATTTGTGGATAATTACATCTCAGGGTAAAACTGGACTTTAATTACTTTTCCATCCTTCCAGTGCATCATTGAAGCTTGTTTGAAGTCAAATTCTCCCATTTGAGTGTGCAGTCCTTTCATGATAGAAATATCAAAACTGGTATCTCCAGAAACTACACTTTCTGTAATTTCAAATTTGTCTAATCTTTCCACTCCACCAAAGAATTCTTGCTCACCTGTGATGATTTCTGCTTTGTTGTGCCAAACCCTTCCATCTCCTTGGATGATCTGTGCATCGTCTGCAAAATGTTTTTCAATAGCCTCTATAGCTTGTCCTAATGTGGTCATTGCGATTAAATCATCGAAATTAGTTTTAGTTATAGACATATAATGTTTATTAAGTATATTTTAAATACTAACTATACTTTAAATAGTAATAGGCTTGATTGTCAAATCTTGACTGTATAGATGTGTAATTACATTTTAATTAAAAGTCTTTAGATAAAAACACAAATTTTAATTCATAGTTTTCTTTTGCAAATTTTGTGGATAAATTTATTAATAGAATTATGGGAAATGAAAGCATAAGATCGAATGATCAATTATATTATACGAAATCAAATTTTTGTGTGGTTGATGTTTTTTACGAAGACATAAATTTACCTAAAGCCAGAATAGGAATCAGTATAATATTTAATAGCAATGAAATAACGTTTAAAAAATTTGCAGATCTGATTGAACAAAATGTAGAAAACTTTATGAGACAAGGATTTAATTTTTCCTTACAAAACATTACCACTGATCACATAAATGAATCAATTGTTATTGCAACACCAAATATTGGAAATACTGCAGTAGCTTCCTTTACAGAACAGATCATAGATGTTTGATTAAATTATGTCAGATATAGAATACGAATCCAAGTTTTATTTCTTACCATTCAAAATTAAGCTTAGAGAAAAGCTTTTGAGTCTTGGAGCAACAATGATCCACCCGGAGCAGATTTATAGACGTGCGATTTTTGAACCGAATGTTGGGAATAAGATCAATGGTCATTACGCTAGAGTCAGAGATGAAGGTCAAAAAATCATAATGAGTATCAAGACACATGCAGGGCATGGTGAGGAAATGTCTGATCAAAAAGAAATTTGTCTGTATATCGATAGTTTTGAAATAGGTTGCAAGTTTTTAAACAACTTAAATATGTATCAAAAAGCCTATCAAGAAACTAAGCGTGAGTTGTGGGATTTAGATGGAGGTGAAGTAACAATTGATACCTGGCCTTGGCT
>JBBSJV010000048.1:0-11364 GCA_038256935.1 Patescibacteria group bacterium | reverse complement strand
TCCCTTTATTAGTTGAGGCACTAACAGTAATTGCTCCTGGTATTAGAGTAACTATAACAACTAGTAATAAAGACAACACTAGATATTTCATATACTGCTATTTTTATATTAATACTAAGTAGTCAATAATACTACATGATATTAGTCTCACTTTTTTTATTTACTTCAGAAATCACCTTTACCATTTCCACCTCTTCCCCTTCAAGCTGATTTGATAATATTTTACAAGCCAAAATCTCTACACCCCACAGCCTGACAGTGAGTTTTTTTTGATGAGTTGGCAGATACTGTGTTGATCTTGTTAGTGCGTATTTAAGGCTTTCTAAACTATCTGCAGGGTGGGTTATCTCACCCCATTTTTCCATTTGCAACTCACTAAACTCTAAATCAAAGTTTTGTTTACTTAATTTATTAACCAACTTTTGCATCCCAAAATTATGAGCCATGGAGACACTGAGCGGATCGAGGTTTGGAAATCTGAGATTAGTTGGAGTATGATAATAGTAATCAATTCCTAATATGTTTTTGCCAAAGCCATTTCTTTCAAACAGGTTTAAAGTCTTAAGTATTTTATTAACTTGCAATCTTCCTGCTGAATTAAACAAATATTGCTTGTTTTTAAAGTATTTACTACAAATTTTAGCAAAATGCAGCTCGCTCATAGGGCTAAGAACTATCCTTGGTTCTCCAAAAGGGTTAAAGGCTTCATTATTAAGCTGGATAATAGTAATTGAATCTATAACTTTAGCTGACAATTTTTGAGTTAGTAATGCACACAAATTATCTAGATACTGCGATGAAGTATCAACTAGCTTATGATCTAAGGGCAATTCAAACGGCCAAGTTGGAACTTTTGGAAGATCCTTTAAAACAAACTGAGGAATATGAATCTCAGGCCAATCAGTAGTTTTTATAGGACCAAGGTTAAGACAAATCTGCAAGTCATCAAATTTTTCCATCACTTCAAAATATGGTAAATATGCAGATAAATCCAAGCTCCCATCATCTTTTTGGATACTATTCCAGCGAAGTGGAAATCGTAACTGTTTGATATTTAAAACTCTAAGACAATATTCAAATGATTCTAAAGAAAGGTTTTGATCTGGGCATTTTTCTGGCGTAAACGTGCACCCAATTTCTACATTAGAGTGGTTTTTTGTATACCAATTTTGCCAGTCTTTTCCTAGGTTTTTTATTTGTTTTTTGGTTTCTTTGTTTTTGTTGTATTCTTTTAGATCAAACATAAATTAAGCTAATCTCACAAATTTTTTAAGGGCAAATAATTTGACACTATCCAAAAGCTAGTCTAATTTTAGTTCAGATAAAAATTAAATAAATACTATGAAAGGATATACAATTAACTTACAACAAGAAACTAATCTAAACACTGATTTTAGAAGAGTTTTATACACCGCTAAAAACTGCCAATTAGTACTAATGTCAATCGAGGTTGGCGAAGAAATCGGGGCTGAAACTCATGATCTAGACCAATTTATCTATGTCATATCAGGAGCTGGTGAAGTAAAAATTGATGAACATTTGCACCAAATCAGTGAGGGCTCTGGAATTGTTATCCCAGCTGGTAGTAAACATAATGTGATTAACACAGGTGATAAAGCTCTAAAAATCTACACCCTTTATTCGCCACCAGAACACATTGACGGAACAGTTCATGAAACCAAAGAAATAGGAGATAGTAGCGATGAAGAGTTTGACGGAGTTACTACAGAGTAGTAATATATTGTTTTATTTTAACCAGTATAATCTTGTTATCACCCCTGTAAATGTTATATTATTCGATGACGAATTTCTTGTTTGTCATTCTGAACTCGTTTCAGAATCTTTTCCTTATTCTAAATACCATTAGACCCTGAAATAAATTCAGGGTGACACGCGGATTTTGTCAGCGAAATGATTAACATTTACAATTCTGAAATAAATACAGGGTGGCGTGGGAATTTTGTCATTGAAATTATTGACATATTCAAGCATGACTTTTTCACACACTTTTACCTATAAAATAGATCAAAACTGTTTTAAAGATAAAATTTAGAAGGTTAGATTATGGATTTGTAAAAGGGTCAAAAAAAATTGTTTGACCAGTTAAGATAAATGGAATATGATATCATATTAATATTAACTCTCGAACCTAAACCCAATATCGTATGAAAAACATTATTAAAAATTCAAAAGCTGTACTGGCTGTTTCATTTACTCTTGGTTTAGCTAGTCTACTAATAGCCATGACAACATCAAATCTTGTAGTACTAGCTGCAACCTCAGTAAATCTTGGTTCAGCTGATAGTTTCGCGGTTCTTGCTGGCTCTACTATAACTAATACTGGTCCCAGTGTGATTAATGGAGATCTTGGAATAAGTCCAGGTACTGCAGTTACGGGTTTTCCACCAGGTACGATCAACGGGACACAAGAAGTAGCAAACGCTGTAGCAGTCCAGGCCCAAGCAGATTTAACCGCCGCCTATAATAATGCTGCAGGGCAAACTCCGGTTTCTACAATACCCACAGAGCTAGGTGGTACAACCCTAACCAAAGGTGCGTACGATTCAACCGCCGGTACATTTGAGATAACAGGAACTCTGACTCTTGATGCAGCAGGAGATCCAAATAGTGTCTTTATTTTTAAGACCGCCTCCACACTTACTACAGCAGGGGCTAGCAATGTAGTTCTTTTAAATGGTGCTCAAGCCTGTAATGTCTTTTGGCAAGTTGGCAGTTCTGCAACCCTTGGAACAGACTCTACTTTTAGAGGAAATATCTTGGCTTTGACATCCGCAACTCTTACCACTGGAGCAAATGTTGAAGGTCGGGTATTGGCTCGCAATGGTGCTGTTACTTTAGATACAAACACTATTACCAGGGCCACATGTGCCACACCCACCCCGACACCTTCCCCTACTCCCGATCCTACTTTAACAACTTCTCCAAGATTTCCAAATGCCGGGATTGATCCTGAGAACAGCAGCAACACTTCAACTTTGAGTGTCATTATTCTTGCTGGAATTGTTACTGTTTTATCCTCATTATACCTGGTTCAAACAAGACAACCAAAATAAAATCTAGACCAACTGTATCTACCTTGTCTTAGTGACATGTACTTTATGAAAAAAAAATATGTAATGAAAATCTCTTTAAAGATAATTCTAACATTAGTTATTCTGTCAGCGTTAGCTCTTTTTACCACTTTTCTTTTTACTTATACCCCACCAAGTCAAAGTTATTCGCCACCTTTAGTTCCGGTTGCTGAAACTAGCAACTCTTCTCAACAAAAAATAAATACCGAGCTGGATAGCGATGACCTAGATACTGATCAGGTTGACCTACCGACTCACATCAAGATTCCAAGCATAGATATTGATGCTCCATTTGAGTATGTAGGTCTTACACCAGAAGGAGCAATGGATATACCAAAAAGCTATGCTAATGTAGGGTGGTTTAATCTTGGACCAAAACCAGGGGAAAATGGTAGTGCAGTTATCGCCGGACACTATAGTTTGATTGATAATAAACCAGCTGTGTTTGATAATTTACACAAATTAAAAACAGACGATAAAATATATATTGAAGATGAAAAAGGGCGAAATATTATTTTTGTTGTGCGCAAAATTGAGATATACGACAAGGATGGGGATTCTTCTGCCATATTTAGTTCCAATGACAAAAAAGCACATCTTAATCTTATTACATGCAATGGAGTTTGGAATAATGCTGAGAACACTTTTTCCAAGCGACTTGTAGTATTTACTGAAAAAGAATAAAAATACAGTCCCTGCAGGAAGATTGCAATATTATCCTAAAATTAAACTATTTGTTTGCTTTACTAATTATATAGCTAATCCCCATCTAACTTTTTACACTTGCCCACATTACTCGCAAGCCTTCTAATACTTAATTTATCGATAATGTTGCTACTTGCTTTATGGCCTGCCATGCCTTGGTCATGTACGGTTAACTTTAAATAGGGAAGCTAAAAGCTTACCCCTACAAGTTATAAACAATTTACTTGGTTAATTAAGACTACCAACTACTGGTAAGTTCGATAACACCCTCTTTCCATGTGGCGACGAGTTGATCAAGGTTGAACCATCTGTTCCACACATTACTTGCCCTCCACTTGGTGTGTGACTACCATTTCTAAATTCTGGTACATTTGATACATCATAAACTGTACCATCAACTGCCATGTAGCATTGATTTTCACCCCTTCCATCAAATTCTCTAAGAGAGGCTTCTGTAAAAACCTCGACTAGACCATTTGAGTCAATGGAACCAGAAACACCAGCATCTTGCTCGGGGCTTGTGACTGTATTTGGGTTTTGAGATTCAAGCGAACTACTTGATTGGGAAGTATTTTGTATTGATTCAGTTTCTACTTCTGATTCGCTATTTTGCACAAAAGCAAAAACTCCTAGACCTATCCCAATTACTAAAACTAAGGCTAAAATTGAATATATTGTATTTTTTGACATAGGATAATATTTTGTAGTAATTATAATGCATTCTATAAGTTTGAAAAGCGTAGGCTACAACTGTCTGAGCGAAAAACTAGGGAAATAGTTTTAGATTAAAAGCGAGTTTTGTAGACAAGCGTTTAAGCTTATAGAATGAGCTAGTTTTTTAAAATTTTGGTTGATCTATAAGCGGGATTCTGTCTGTCAAAAGTCTTAGAAGCTGGCTTCAATCAGACTTCAGGAGACGGTAATTTCTCTAAGCACCCTACCTTTTTTGGGTTTGCACCAAGTGGGGTTTGCCAGCAGTTTTGTTGCCAAAATCTACCGTGAGCTCTTACCTCACGATTTCGCCCTTACCTCCAAAAAATGAAGGCGGTATCTTTTCTGTTGCACTTTTCAGTCAATTATGACTCCCTCAGTTTGCACTGGGCGGATTACTAGCCCGCCAAAATATAGTTATAAAACTAGTGTCCCGACTTTCCTCTACTTTTCAGTAGCTACCGTCCGATCAACCAAGTTTATAAAAATCAATTTACTACCACTCGTCAACTTTAGATCTTTTCTAAAACAATTAGATGCTCTACATGAGGGGTGTGCGGGTAATAATTATATGCTTTAGATACACTAATTTTATACTTTTCTTTGAGTAAACTATAGTCTCTTGCTTGAGATTGAGGGTTGCAACTTAGATAAATTATGGTACCTGGTAGTACTTCTAAAATTTTTTCCACAACATTTAGATGCAAGCCAACCCTTGGTGGATCTATGATTAAAATATCTGCTTTCTCAATAGATTCTAAAGATTTTTCTGCTGGCATCTCTATAAACTCATAGTTTGAAATACTATTTATATCAGCATTTTCTATGGCCCACTCTTTGATTTCAGGAAATGATTCTACAGCCAAAACTGATTTGACTTGATCTGCTACGATTTGACCTAAAACCCCAACTCCAGCGTAAAGATCAACTAAGTCTAAATCATTATGGTTTGGAATCTGATCAATCATTGCCCTAAAATCAGAGGCGGTTTGATTAAAAGCGACGGGGTTTACCTGAAAAAAACCGTCAATGGAGTATTTAAATTTTTTATTTAATACTTGTTCGTTTACGTACTCATCTCCAAACGAATTTAGCAACTTTGTTGTGACACTAGCTGGACTTTTGCGAGTCGAATATGCAATTTGAAGGCCTGACAAATCGGGTAGTGAATCAAACAAATTTTGCAACTCAGCTTCATCTAAAACCAACTCTTCATCTTTTATAAATAATTTTCCCATCACTTGTTTGTTTGCAAAAGAATATCTAAGAAGTAGTGCTTTGAGTTGTTTAGCTAAAATTTGTTTGGATTTCAAAAACTCCACAATTTTAACCGCAACTTGATTGGCTTTTTGTGGAATTAGCTCACACCCATCATGAGGGTGTTTTCCAAAACCCCCTTCGCGTTTAAAATAGGCTAAGGAAAGATCTTCGCCTTCAGAATAAAATGAATATTCAACTTTGTTTCGGTAATTCCAAGTCGTATATCCATCAATTTCGATTCCGTCGTAAATTTGACTATTTACAACCACTCCAACTTCCTTAAACCAAGTTTGGATTTGCTCTACTTTTAAGTTATTCTCCTCTTCAATCGGTAGGATCTGCCAAGGTGAACAACTGGTAAAGTGATCTTCTCTGGGCTCTAATCTTAGTGGTGATTTATTTATAATAGTCTGAGCAATGCCAAAAAGATTGCCTAGTTTTCTTTTTACAATCAGAGCTTCTACTTGTTCTCCGGGTAGGGCATTTAAGACAAAATACATTTGCTCTTCAAGCTCTGCCACCCCATACCCTCTTTCATTTAGACTTTGAATATCTAAAGTAACTAATCTTGGTTTCATAAACGTATAAGAATATTAAATTCAGCTTTGGTCAAAAATGCGCATAAAAAAACCTCCATTACTGGAGGCCAAAATTTGTAAATAAATTAATTACTTACTTAGTTTTTTCTTCTACTTTGTCAGCAGCTTTATTTACTTTTGATCTAACTTTAGTTGTAGCTTTTCTAGTTGCTTTTTTAGCATCACTAACAACTTCATTTTTCTTGTTCTTAACCTCATTTTCTACTTCATTTTTAGAAGGAATCCTGTTCTTATATTTATTATAAAAATTAGCAGTGGATTCTGTTAGTTCTTGTGAGGTTTGACTCACTTTTGTAGATAGCTCTGAAGTAGCATCTTTAGCTTTTTGAGTTAAACTTTTAGCACCCTTTACGACTTTATCTCTGTTTTCTTTTTGGGTGAAAAAGATTGCAATAGTGGCCGTAACGAGACTACTCATAAAGGAAAAGAAGACTATTCTGGCTTTTTGGGTTCGTTGTTGTCTGCGTTTTTGCTTTTCAAGATAATTAAACATAATGATTTTTTTATTATTTCTAGTAAATTAATTATAGCCTAGTTAAGTTTAAATGTCAAAGGCCATTTCACTAGACATAAACCCAAAGCTAAGAATATAATGGGCTTATGTTACTAGCTCGCAGTCATAGCCATTACTCCCTACTTTCTTCTGTCCCAAAGATCAAGGCTTTGATCAAAGATGCTAAAGAAAAGGGATACACTACAATTGCTCTAACAGATGAAGATACTGGCTCAGGCTGGGTAGAATTTTACGATGCCTGCAAGGAAGAAGGCATAAACCCTGCCCTTGGTGTGACCCTTAGACTAAGTAATATTTCTGACGCACCTTCAGGGTTTTCTAACCAAAATCAAGGGTTTTCAAAAGTTGTATTAATAGCTAAAAACAATGCCGGTTACAAAGATCTACTGGAACTAGTTAGTATCGCCAGAACCCAAAAAGAAAATCCAGTTTATCATCTTGATTTAGAAGATCTGAAAGCTAAATTTGATGCTGGAAATAATCTTTTTGTGAGTCTAGTCTCAGATGATCACGAGTTTCACAGTAGTATCACTAACACTAATTTGAAACAGGCTGAACAGATTTTGTCACAATATCTAAAATTCATCCCTGCCTCGTCTTTACTTGTAGAGTTAATTAACCCAGATTATCAAGGAAATACATTTGCACAGCAAAATCAAAATATAGTTGAAATTGCAAATAAACATAGCATCTTTGCTATCGCCTCCCCAGGGCCAAGATTTTTGGATCCAAGAGACGAAGAGGCCTTTAAGGTAGTACTTGCTATCAAAAAACAGGTTCGCCTCGATGGGATAAGCTTACAAAGAGATTTTCAGCTGCTTTCTAAAACCGATCTTGATAAAAGGTTCACTGGGTTCGAGCAGACTCTAAATACTGAGATACTTGAAAACCAAATAAACATTGAAATCCTGACTGATTACGACAAGCATGCTGATGACTCCTTTTTCCCTAAATTTATCTTGCCCCCTGAACAAAGTCCTGACCAAAGACTTCGCTGGGAAACATATATTGGTCTTTTTGTCCTTTACCACAGTGATCAATTAGATAGACCTACTTGGGTAGAAAAATACCCATATGAAAAAAGACATGAATTGATTGAAGCAGCTAAAAATATCATACCTGATCCAAAAAAACTTGGTGGCTACGATGCTGGGTATTGGGACAAAACAAATATTACAGATTATATTGAAAGGATCGAATACGAATTAAATATCATTATTACAAAAGGGTATGCAGACTATTTTTTGGTATTTGGTGACATTATGGGATTTTGCCGTGGCCAAGGAATCGTAACTAACACCAGAGGTTCAGCTGCAGGGTCCTTGGTTGGATATTTGAATAATATCAATGTCTTGGATCCACTTCGATATAATGTACCGTTTGAAAGGTTTTTAAATCCATTTAGACCATCTCCACCAGATATTGATGGAGATTTTGCTGACGATAAACGTGATAAAGTAATTGAGTACGTGACTGACAAATACGGAAGCCTTAGCGTATCTCAAATAGTAACTTTTGGGACCATGCTTCCAAGAGCTGCAGTTAGAGATGTCGGTAGAGTATTAGGGATTCCCTACAAAAAATGCGATAGATTATCAAAGCTAATCCCGACTGCCCCTCAGGGTAGAAAAACTACTTTTGCTTGGGCTTTTGAAACCTCAGCTGAGCTGAAAGAAGTCTATGAAAATGATGCAGACACCCAGAGAATAATTAACATCGCTCTTAAAATCGAAGGTAACCACAGACACGCCAGTTCTCACGCTGCAGGACTACTTATTACTCCGACCAAGCTTACAGATTATACTGCTCTTCAATGGGATAGTGATCATAAAATGATAGTAGCTCAGTATGATATGAAAGTTTGTGAAAAAGTGGGACTCGTAAAACTTGATATTTTGGGAATAACCAATCTGGCAATTTTGGGAAATGCTATTGAAATTACAAAACAAAGAAGAAATGAAAAAATTGATTTGTTAAATATCAACATTTATGACAAAAAAGCCTTTGAGCTTCTTGCAAAAGGTAGAACTATGGGAACCTTCCAACTCTCAGGAGGAGGTATGACCCGCTGGCTTGTGCAGCTGCAGCCAACCAAAATAGAAGATCTTATGGCTATGGTAGCTTTGTATCGCCCAGGCCCTATGGCAAGCATTCCTGAATATATTGCTAGGAAAAAAGATCCTAAAAAAATAGAATACTTGGTTCCTGAGATGAAAGACTGGATGGAGGCAAGTTACGGTATCTTTGTTTACCAAGAAGACTTGCTTATGACAGCAATTAATCTGGCAGGATACGACTGGGGAGAGGCTGATGTTTTACGTAAAGGCATGGGTAAAAAAATCCAAGCAGTCATTGAACAGCAACACCCTAAATTTGTAGAGGGAGCTGTCGAAATCGGTGGCTTAGATAAAAACAAAGCTGAGGAAATCTGGCAATTGATGGTACCCTTTGGAGCATATGGATTTAATAAAGCCCACTCATGTAGTTACGGTATGGTAGCCTATTGGACTGCCTACATGAAAGCTGAATATACAGTAGAATTTATGACAGCCTACATGACAGCAGAGAGCAATAACCTTGATAAAATCGCCTCAGCAATCAGTGAATGTAGAGAAATAGGGGTAAATGTCTTACCACCTGATATTAATAAATCCTTTGATAGTTTTACTATTGAAGATGACACTACCATTCGCTATGGATTATCGAGTGTCAAAAACTTGGGCTCAGATGTTATCAAATTTATCATCACAGAAAGAGAAAAAAACGGCGAGTTTATAAGTATCGAAGATCTGATAATCAGAATGAGTGAGTATACTGGATTTAATAAAAGAGGGTTAGAGGCTCTGATTTTATCAGGGAGTCTTGATTTACTCGGAGAAAAAACCTTGTCTCAGATTAAAGTTGGTGCAATAGTATAGCTTTTTAATTTGAAAGCGTTAAAGGATGAGTCTTAATATTTATAAATAGTACATCAATTAAGATACTAAATTATTGCTAAAAAAGTTGTAATTCTTGTAATTATTGAGATGTATAATTATGGAACTTGTGTTGTCATCCTGAACTTGTTTCAGGATCTTTTCTCTATTATATCAGTAATAGACCCTGAAATAAATTCAGGGTGACACACGGATTTTGTCACTAAAATTATTGACACTTACAAGGGTAATATGTAATTTTTATATATAAAACTTAAAAACCCCACCATTACAGTGGGGAATCTTGAATAGAATTTTTACTAGATTGAGCAGTTATATTAATTACTCTCAATAATTAGTAATAAATTCTAGTTAATACCTTGGTTATTTATTCTGTTTTATTTCTGCTTTTTCCTCTTTGGCTTGCTTTTCCTCCCATAGAAGCAATTTCTCGCTGTCTTTCAGGATCCATAGAGGCAAACCCTCCTGTGCGACTTGCTCTACCACCGGCTGCTGCAATTTTTCTTTGCTTAGCTGGATCCATAGAAGCAAATCCTCTCTTGCTTGAATTATTAGTTTTAGGCATAGATATTGGATAAGATTCGTACCTTTATGGTACACCAGAAATAAAACAATTTTTAACTTTGTTGTCAATATTTGATACTTAGTGTAATATTTTGACAGTTTAGTCGTGTTTTTGAGGTAAAAAAATTGCGTTTTGATTATTTTAACATCAATTACGCTTTCTTATTTCCTGCAAACAAGTTTACGATAAATAGTAATACTACCGCACCGATTGTTGAAATTACTAAACTTCCAATCCAATTAGTGTCAGCATTATCAATTCCAAGTAATCCAAAAATAATACCCCCAATGAAACCTCCAGCGATACCGATTAAAATATTTACTAAGATTCCAAAACCTTCCCCTCTTCTAATTAAACCTGCAAGCCATCCTGCAATTCCTCCGATTATTAATGATCCTATTAAGCTAGTCATATATATATTTATTATTTATAAGTTATAAGTTTTAAGTATAAAAAGAACCTATATCATGATTAAAATTAATCACTATATAAACTCAATTTATTGTTATAGTTATGTGTATGTACACTCACACAATTACAACATAAATAATATACCTAGGGGTTAGTAAAATTTCTGTCAAATTTCAACATTAACCATAAGGCCGATATACTTGACTTTTTTTCGACTGTAAATTAAACTAATGTCATGACCAAAAAGGTAAAATCTAGTGTTAGATTAGCTTTGACTGATAAAATGAGAGAGGCTTTTAACACTATTAGGAGTACTCGCTATCCTTTTATGAAAGAAGATGAAATTTTGAAACTTGCATTTTCTAAACTTTACGCAGCTGAATACGTACCAACAAGTATGCAAACTAACGTGACTACAATCTTAGCTAAAATCAGAGCTAAGTATCCAGATTTTGGGAAAAAGTGGATGGCTAACAAAGGTATTGAAGAAGAAAATATGGGAGTAGATCAGTTCTGTGAGATGCTTAATAGTTTTGTAGAAAATTCAGTTTTTACTGAAACAGTTTAGTGC
>JBBSJV010000047.1:0-11441 GCA_038256935.1 Patescibacteria group bacterium | reverse complement strand
CCTGCTACGTCATCGACTCTCTCCCCGTTTTTTACTCTTTCAATGATGATGTTTCTTACGGGCTCTGGTATGCGTTTTCCTTTCATAGTAATTAATCTAAATGTTTTAATTA
This sequence comes from Patescibacteria group bacterium, assembly GCA_038256935.1. Taxonomy (GTDB): domain Bacteria; phylum Patescibacteriota; class JACMRA01; order JACMRA01; family JACMRA01; genus JBBSJV01. The sequence continues at coordinate 11,329 of JBBSJV010000047.1, read as the reverse complement.
ATAATCCGACTTAGTGATTCTAAGTAGTTGCGGATTATATGTCTAGATTAACTGAAGGGGGTCATCAATTCGAATTTTTCACTAAATATTTTTAAATTTTTCTGAATATTGTTTATGTCTTCTTCATATTTATTTATAATATCTTGTTTTTCTTCTTTAGAGTACTTAGCTTCAACAAACTGTGGAATCTTAGTCTTCTCTATATCATTAATTACTTGTTTAAGTGCGGCCATGCCTTCAATATTTATATTTAAATCTTCTACCTTTACATTGTGCGTTGATTGAGGAGGGTCAATCCTATTTCTTGTTTCATCAATCCACAACAACTCTTTTTCAATTATATCAAAAAAATATTTAAAGTTGATATGGCTTTTATGAAATGATAATTCATAACTGACTGCGTTTGACTTTAACTTTTCATTTTCCTCGTTAAGTTGTATATTATATTTTTTTTCATCTAGCCAAACTAAATAATTTGATACTAAAAAACCTGCCAAGAACATCAAACTTGATACGCTGTTAGGTAGACGCAATTCAGACAGATTTAGTCCATATAGATAAATTCCCCCTGTATATGCTGCAATTAAATCATACAAAGTTGGTAAAATACATAATATAAAAATCCAATTCTTCAAAATTTTTGTTAAATAATCTGAAATATAATTCATACTTAGTTAAGCTTCGAAACTTTATTTGTAACAATCAAAATAGTTTTTTGCCATATTTGTTATTGATAATTTATTATCATCTTTAGCACTTTTTGTCTCAGTTATTGTCAAACAGGCTAAGATTGAAAAAATTCTCCAAAAATAATGTTATTGCTAATGTTGTGATATTGTGTTATGGATTTTGTATGGACAACAAAGATTATTTAAAGGAGGCTAATCCACTAATCCTAGATTGGGTTAACATGAGTGGTCCATTGGGGAGAATATTATCTCATAATAAACCATTTGTTACAGTCTTGAACTGTTTTGTCGCTTATAAAGAAGGTATTGAGCTTACTCCGACTGAAAACGATTCTGAAATTGAAAAACTTGAACTTTTAAATCTTTCTCTGCGTAGACAGGCAGCTTTGATTGATTCGGAATATACTCCAGAGTATGTTATCGAAAATTCACCACGAACAGATTTTATAGACATATGTAGTTATATATATTCTCATCTAGGTAGTTTTGATTTTCAAAATTTAATAAGCAAAGTAGAATCTGATCTATCATCTGAATTTAAAGAACTTTTTAAAAGTAAATATATTGAGATCATTGAAGTTTATAGACTACTGTTTACTAAATTAATATGTTTATATATCGATTTGCATAAATTTAAGGGAGATAAAGAAAATTATGGATTAAAATTTAATCAATTAATTAAACACTTATCTGATATACGAGATTTAAATATTAAGCTAATAAATTATTTTACTGATTATCATCTTTTAATAAATCCATTTAAGGGAATTGAGTTAGTATTTATCGCGCTTATAAATGATTTACTTGATCAAAATAATAGTATTTTATAGATCAGTTTCTCCTACACCCCCGCCAAGCAACTAATCTCAACTACTCTTATGGGTAAATTTGACACCTCCACTTTCACCCTAGCTGGATTGTGGGTTTTGAAATAACAAGAACTTTTACTACGATATCTTTAAAGGAAAAAAGCTATTATCATTCTCTCCTCGATACAGCAAAGTCTTAAACCCAAGCTTGGCAGCTGCTTCGATATTTGGTTCTTGGTCATCTACAAATACCCCTTAGCCTGGGCGTTAAACATCTTGGCGTATTTTTGTGGGTTTTTCATTAGATCAGTATGAGCTCCAGATTCGATTATTTGGCCTTGATCCAAGACAATTATTTTCTCGGCTTTTCTAACTGTGGAGAATCTGTGTGAGACAAGAAGCAGGGTCTTTCCTTGATAGACATTTAGTAAGTTTTCAAAGATTTCTTGCTCGGCTTCAGCATCTATTGCGCTGGTTGGCTCGTCCATAATAAGCACAGGAGCTTGCTCGTAAAAAGCTCTTGCAATAGCCAGTTTTTGCCACTGCCCACCTGATAATTCTTGTCCATCTTCAAATTGCTTACCTAGCATCTGCTCATAACCTTTTTCAAACTTATCGATAAACTCAACAGCTCCAGATTGTTTAGCTGCTAGTTTCATTTTATCTTCATCGTAGATACTAGAGTTACCGAGCATGATATTCTCTTTGACCGTGAATTGGTACTTGATAAAGTGTTGGAATAGAGTGCCTAGATGCTGATACCAGTTACTCAGGCTAAGATCTCTAAGGTCTACACCATTGATCAAAATCTGACCTTCTGTAACATCGTAAAATCTACATAATAGTTTGATAATGGTACTCTTACCAGCTCCATTGACTCCAACCAAGGCTACAGTCTCTCCGGGGTGGATTGTGAAACTTAGGTTTTTCAAGATGGGTTCACCTTTGGGGTAGTTAAAGCTTACATTTTTAAATTCGATCAGTGGTGGTTTGATTTCTTCGAAGGTAATTGGGTTTGGTTTTTCGGTGATTAATTTGGGTAATTCTTGTAATTTAAAGTAATCATCAATGTACAAACTTTGACTGAATAAATTACTGAAACTGGCAAGTGTAGACGATCCATCAGCTAACAAGCTATAATTCATAGAATTTAAAAAAATGAAAGTTCCAATAGCCATGGCTCCACTTTGCAGAGCTGGTAAATATGAATTCAAGATTAGAAATAGGACTGCAAATTCAAAGATGGAAATTATTAAAAGCCCTATAAAGTGCCTGTCAATTGGTTTTTTATTTAGCTCATAAAGTCTATCTTGAGTTTGAATGGTTTTATCCATCAGGGATTGTCTGGATTGGAATATTTTTGACTCGATTATAGAACCATTTTCACCAAGTACAGATTTTAAATACCCTAATTTCTTCAATTCTGGAGCTCCACTGCTAAACATTGACCAAGCAAACTTTCCATTTTTTAATTTCCAAACCCCTCTTGGAATTGATACAGATATTATAATTAACGGTAACCAAGAGTTAAATACTATTAGTGATAAAGAGACAGTTACTATTCCAATCAGTCCAGCAAATAAATTGCCAACTAAGCTCATGAAGTTTGTAATCTGCACCAAATATGTGTCTTTAACCTTGGCAATAAGATCTTGAGTGTCAGGATCTTCGAGGTGCTGCATATCCAACTGAGAAATTTTATCTAAATACTTGGTATTCAGACCGACCTGTAATTTATTTCTAAATATATAGTCTAGATATTGGTAGTGTGAAGTGTAATATAAAATGTCTTTTAAAAAATAGGCAAAAATTAATACAGTTAGTAGGCCAAAGGTGCTGTAAAAATAATTAGCTGAGGCAAGAGAAGTAAAACTCGTATTAATGATTCTTTGAATAATAAAGGCTGTTACAACTGGCATTATACCTCCTAAAAGTGCTGTAAGGTAGTACCAAATTGTCATATTTCCAGCAATCTCATAACCAAGTTTGGTTACCCGAGTAATATTTCTTATCAGGTCTTTGAGATTCGTTGTTAGTTCAGTCATTTGTGATTTAACTATATTCGATTAGTTGAAAACTTATTTCTTTATGTCCCGATCAAAGCAAGGTTTTCGGTTTTTGACAATAAGTAATGAGTTTTGATGTTGGATTATTCACATTTCACTTTTGACGACTAAATTAATTACTATAACTATCTTGGAATAATGAATTTTGAAGAAGTGGGGGGAGTACCAAATCGTACTGAGTTTCCAGTAACTAAAGATGAGGGTCAAGAAAAAGAGTATCGAGATTTATTTAAATCGATCTTGCCTGCGGAGTTACAAAAAGTGCCTCTTTATGATGCTTTTGTGTCAGGCCTAATAGATGCTTTAATATCTTGCCAGGAGCCAATTATTGCAGGTTCGACTGAGGTGGTTAGAGACTATCATGGTATCAGCCACCCCCTTGGCATGTTAAAACAGTTTTCAGAGAATGTTTCAGTTAAGCAACTTTCTCCTACATTTATTGTCGCCCAAGTCATTGATATAGTTTTTCATGATAAGTACATGGAGGGTGATGAAGTCACTAGACGTACTCCTCCAAAGTTGGCAAAGTTACATTTTAAAGTTTTTAACGAGATGGCTTGTTCTGAACTATCTTTGCAATTTATTTCTAATCACTCAGAATTTTTAGAGCTTGCAGGTTTAGATATTCAACATTTATCTCAAATGGCTGAGGAGGGAAATCTTTCAACAATAGTCGATAGGTCAAATTTTTATCAAAAAGCTGTCTATATCATTCAAAATATTTTCGAAGAAGCAATGTCTTCTGAAACCGTATTAACAGATGAGCAAATTACAAATTTATTAGAGAGGGCTTTGACTGCTGCAAATATTGCAACATTAGATCTTTGCACCCCATTAAAATCTCACCCTGAAAGTATCAAAGCAGCTAGAGGTGTATTATTTGAAGAATTTTTAAAACAATTGATGATGTTAGTACCTTTTCTAGCCCATATAGCTTCTCACTCTTATGGTTTTGCTAAGGCTATCGAGGAGGTTATTAAAAGTATTAATAGCCGTCCAAAAGGGGGCCTAGAATTATTTGCTACTTGGCTAAAAGAACGACTTGGTGATGATGCCGTGTTTGTAAATGATACATGGGCTGAATGGGTTAATACCCTACTCTATACCGACCAAATACATGTCATTGAAGTGATTCTAAATAAAATCAAAGGTTTTAATGCTTTTCAACCATCTTTGGCAAACAATCTAGTTGGAAATTATTCTGCGATAAAAAAGCCGACTCAAGAATTAATAAATGGAATAAAGCTTAAATATCCAGATTTTGAAATACAAAAATACCAAACTGTTTTAGATCAAACATTCAAGCCATTTCAAGAAACTTTGGATAACCCACTCCAGTATATTTTAGCTTCAGGAATTATAAATACTTTAATAAATAAAAAAATTACATCTGGAAATACTATTGAGGAAAAACTTCGCAGCACAATAGTTTCTGATCAAGATCTGGAAAAATTAAATAATTTTGCAGTAAAATTAGCTATTAAAATTGAAGAATATTTATCAAGTTATGCCTCAGATACCTTCAAAGGTTACCCCGTCTCTGATTTAGTTTTAATACAACAAATGGTTCAACAATTCGATAATGAAACGAAAACAATATCTCAAACTTTAATTGAGATTGTTTTAAAAGATTTAGATATTACAACTTTAGATGATATAGAAAATTTTGATATCGATCACGTAATGATAAATTTTAGTGACGTATTTGCTACAGAATGCCCTACCGAGTTAATCAAACTAATCAGAATAAATGATATTTCATGTGCAGTGGATAGCTTAGTAGAGCCATTATTTAGATTATATAAAAACGAAGGACTTAAGAAAAAACTTAAAATAGTAATTGATTTGAAAAGGTTCAAGTTATTAACTATTCTCCATGATAAAATACGGAATTGTGGGCAAGATAAAGCTTCACTTTTGAATTTTAATCCTTCACAAATCCTATCAGACATTGATTCAAAGACTGAAGTAGAGGAGGCGGTCAAACAATCGCTAACAACTCATCTTTATAATTCACTAAAAAGGTTAAATAGTTCGCAATCACATAGCTCAGTCAGGTGATTAAAATTATAACACCTTAGACATCTACCCTCTGGGATTTTCGAGATTCGGAGTTTGATAGTTTCTTCCATCAAACCTTATCTCCCCACTCCAATCATCCCCAAGATTCCATCTAGACTCATAAAACTTATCATTACCTCCAAAATACTCAGTACTACCTGCTTCGTTAATAAAAATTTGAGGTTTGGATGGATGCTGGCCTTCGTAACTCGGTACAAAACCGTATTCCGTAACCAATTCTAAGAGGGTTTCATTATCAAAATCTTCTCCAAGGTATTTAACGGTGTATCCATCCAAAACTTTCTCTTCTACTAGCTTTTCCAATAATTCTTCAGAAGCCTTACAATAAGGACAACCTTGTTTAAAAAGGATTAGATTTTCTTTTCCGGCTAGTTCTTGCAGGTCTTGAAGATTTAACATAAGTATGAGATTACTCAGATTTTTTGGTAGTTTTTTTGGCTACCGCTTTTTTAGCTTTTGGCTTATCTTCAGTTGTTTCTTTTTTAGCCACTGGTTTTTTAGCAACTGGCTTCTTTTCAACTTTTGGCTTGGCAGTTTTAGTCTTTTCTTGTTTTACTCCAGCAGTTTCATAAGTGTCTTGACCTGTTAATTGTTTGAGCTTGACTGTCATTCTGGATTTGAGTCTATTGGCTCTAGTTTTTGGGATAAAATTAGACTTAGCTGCTTTATCAAGAGCGGAAAAATAAGTACTAAGAGCTTCTGTAAAGTTTTTAGCTGAAGTTTCTCCTAGTTTAATAAGCTTATTTAAAGTTCTTCTGGAGTTATCGACCTTGTTTTTCTTAGCTAGATTTACGATTCTTTTTCGGTTGGAGACTCTGAGAGCCTTGGTAGCTGCTTTAGTATTTGGCATAAATTTCTAATATGTAATTCTTAATTTTTCCATTAAATATTGATTTTAGTCAAGTTTATCTACTACACTGGCTTCAACATCTACTACATTTCCGGTCTCATTTGCTCTGACTTGGTTGTCTTTGAAAATAGCAATGATAATAATTGAAATAACTGATAATACAATCCCTAATAAGGCACTGAAAAACCCTATAATGGGAATAAATGTTATACAAGCTGCAAATACATTGGCAATTGTTAGTGGGCGAGTGGAGTTTTTGGTGATATTTGAAATGACCAAATTAGTCACTGTAGAAGCCAATATTAAAACGTTTAGAGTCGTATTTAAGTGGTATAGAGTATCGCTAATAAAAATAAATATTCCTATAAAAAGAACAAATATATAAAGAATTGCAGTTACAATTTCAAAACGAACTTGCAGGGAATTCAGTGTCTTATGATTTTTAATTTTTTTAAAATCCATTTAGATTATCTATTTTATCTCAATCTATGGTTGGAGCGGGTATGGGGAATCGAACCCCAATTTCAACCATGGCAAGGTCGTGTTTTACCACTAAACTATACCCGCAAAACTCTATTAGGAGCTGATTCCATACTAGTTGTTGACTCTATTTTTGTCAAGATTTCCCTGCATAAGGCTTCATAGGCTTTACCCCCTGAGGAATACTGATCATATTCAAAAATAGATTTTCCAAAAGAAGGGGCTTCCGCAAGTTTTACGTTTCTTGGAATAACAGTGTTGAAAATATCTCCACCAAAGTTTTTCTTGAGCTCATTATGTACTTCACTACTTAATCTATTGCGATTATCAAACATGGTAAGGAGGATACCAAGGACTTGGAGCTTAGGATGGAGTTTTGTTTGTACATCTTTGAGAGTGATTATCAGCTGTGATAAACCATCGAGTGCGAAAAATTCAGCTTGAACTGGTAGAATCACTTCATCGGCTGCAGTTAAAGCATTTAAAGTCAAAAGTGACAGAGATGGTTGGCAGTCAATGATTACAAATTTGTATTTTTCAAAGATATCTTCAGTAAAGGCTTTTTTGAGTGTAAATTGTTTTCCAGCGGGGTGAAACTGGTTAAATTGACCAAGGCGAATATTAGCACCAAGTAGTTGCAGATTTGGTAAATAAGTTGGAACCAGCGCCTTATTAAGTGGAATAGTTCCTTGTAAAACTTCTAACACACTTGGTTGAGTCTGGTTATTTAGGCTTCGCACTCCCATATGCTCTGTAGCATGGCCTTGAGGATCAAGATCAATAAGCAGAGTAGAGTGGCCTTTTCTTGCAAGCCCTGCTGCCACGCTTACAGCTGTTGTAGTTTTACCTACTCCTCCTTTTTGGTTTGTAACTGAGATTACGCGCATGTGATTGTGTTGCTTAATTTCTGTCTTGATTTATAAGATTCGTCAACCGTTCCAAACGCCATCCTCCAGACTCAATTTTAAAAGTTGCCTTGCTTCCACACTAAACTCCATAGGCAGTCTTTGCATAATGTCTTTTGTAAAGCCCATAACTAATAATTGTGTAAGGTCATTTTCACTCAGTCCGCGGCTTTCTCCATAGCTTTGGATCTCCCTGCTCAAGCTTCCAGTACTAGCTTCATGTTCCAAATTAGTCTCAATAGAATTATCTACGATCTCAGGAAAAGTATTTACAATACAGTTATCAGATAAAATCAATGAGTCGCAGCGAGAATAATTACTACTCCCAGTTGCTGCCTTGGAAAAACTAACTTGGCCTCTGTAAGTACTTTTGGAGAAACCATTTGAGATACTTTTGGAAAGGATTTTACTTTTGGTATTTGGGGCTAGGTGTATCATTTTGGTGCCAGTGTCTGCTTGTTGGCAGTTGTTTGTTAGAGCAATAGAATAAAACTCACCAGTTGAGCCCTCACCTTTAAGTCTAACTGAAGGGTATTTCCAAGTAATAGCTGATCCAACCTCCACTTGAGTCCAGCTAATATGACTATGGCTCCCCCTGCACTCCCCTCTTTTAGTGACAAAATTATAGATACCTCCCTTACCATTTTTATCTCCTGGGTACCAGTTCTGGACCGTTGAATAATCAATACTAGCTCCTTCCATAGCAATAAGCTCAACTACAGCCCCATGAAGCTGGTTATTATCTCTTATCGGAGCTGTGCAACCTTCAAGATAGGAAACTGTACTACCACTTTCAGCAATGATCAAAGTCCTTTCAAACTGACCAATTTGACCTGAATTGATCCTAAAATATGTCGATAAATCAACAGGGCATTTAGTATTTTTGGGGATAAATACAAAAGTTCCATCAGAAAATACCGCAGCGTTTAAACAAGCAAAAAAATTATCCCCTTTTCCAACAACGCTACCTAAGTATTTGCGAACAAGTTGCGGGTAATTAATTGCTGCCTCTGAAATGGAACAAAAGATAATACCCAGTTTTTCCAAGTCTTTTTTAAATGTATTGCTAACAGAAACTGAATCTAAAACCACATCTACAGCTACCCCTGATAATCTTTTTTGCTCTTCGAGAGGAATACCAAGGCGAGTGAAGGTTTCTTTGATTTTGGGATCGACTTCATCCCAGCTTTGATTTTGTGGGGTGTCAATAAGTCCTGCGTAATAACTAATAGCTTGGTAATCAATTGGGTCATAATCACCTTCCAGCCAGTGCGGCTCAGACATTTTTTGCCACTTTTCAAAAGCTTCCAGCCTCCACTGTAAAAGCCAGTCCGGTTCATTTTTTTTACTACTAATTTTTCTAATCACACTTTCATCTAAACCAGGAGCAAAAACATCTTGTTTTATATCGGTTTGAAAACCTGCTTTATAGTCAATTTTATCTATCAAATCCACAATATTAGTCTAGTATCATGATTTTTCTTTTGACAAATTCTTTGCTAAGGACTAGACCTGATTCATGCGAATATACATTGGAATTTTCCCAGATACCTCCAAGCTTCCATTATTGGATCGAGTTTATGATGAACTGACCGGTTTTGAGGACCATGTTCAATTTACCCCTAGAGAGCAACTTCATTTTAGTTTAGCTTTTTTGGGTGATGATATCTCTTCAGGACAAGTTCAAAAGATTAACTCTGATCTACAATCAGTACTTGCAAATTTAAAACCGTTTGAATATCAGCTGACTCACTTGAGTCTCAATTTTCCGATGCATGTGGAGCCGGAGTGGGTAATGTACTTTATCAAAAAAACTGAAAACCTGCAAAGACTTTATTTAGAAACTATTAGAATCTGTAGAGAGGCTGGAGCAGTCCCGATCACAAGCTATGATTTTCTACCTCACATTACAATTGGTAAGATCGTATCGCCTCTACCAAATGATATCACAGCTAAACTTTATAATATCCACGATGAGTTTATTACTCAAACAGCTTTTACAGCAACTGAAGTAAGGGTTGTAGAAAGTACAATAATAGAAAACCTGTCTGTCTATAATCCCTTAGCTACTATTCAGCTTGGAGGGTAATTTCTCAAATAAATCTCATCCTTTTGATACTTATTTGTGGTAAACTTATGGTAAAAAATTTTAGTCATTGTTGTAAACTTCAATTAATCTAGTTACAAATTAAACTCCTGTCATTCTGAACTCGTTTCAGAATCTTTTCTCTACTATATAAGTGATAGACCCTGAAATAAATTCAGGGTGACAAGCTAATTATCTGAATTTACAATTAAAATATACTACTGGATTTGTTTAGGTAACTTATAATATATCCTTAATGGTTTTACTTTGACAAATTTGGCTAATTGTGGTTTAAATAAGGAACAAGTTTTACAGTTGGAAAACACTAAGCACAGGTTTATTCTTATCTACTACAACTTCTCATTTTTATACGGGGGTGTCTCAGTTTTGACAGTATGATACCTGCCAGTCTTGATCGGGCGGTTTGATAGAAACCTAAAATCTATTCGCTTATTATAAGTGCAAAATCAATTAACCCATTAGCTGCTTTTGAGAAACATTTCGGTGCTTTCTTGAACGCTGATGTGCCATTATATCAATACGCCTAAACTTTAGTCACAATGACAACAGTCTAGAAACGGTTGAGTTAACTGCGACACATGTTGTAGCTGCGTTATTCGGTTGTAGTGTGATCGAGACCAGCACAAACTAACTTATCCTAAATCCATCACTACCTGCAGGCTAGATCCATTTGAGTCTACCATCAGTATATATCAAATCGAGATGCAAGTTCTTTGTCAGTTCTAATTTGCAAATCGTAACTTCAAAACTGACTATATGCCCGATTTGAAAAACAAGGCTGTCAGCGGTTATATTGGACGGGGGTGCAAATCCCCCCACCTCCACCAGCTATTTTTTGAAAAATTTTGACCATAAATATTTCTTCAATAAACAGTTATATAGTGGACATTATTATACAATTTACATTTTTTAGTATTCCATTCTCTGGAATTGCACTATTTGTAGCCAATCAGGTAATAAAAAGAATAAAATTAAAACACAAAAACTTGCACAATTTTTTTATAAAGAAGTTATATTTAAATTTATCCGAAAACCCTGTGAAGGTATTATTCACCCTATTACAAAATTAAGAGATGGATTTGTTATCCTTATTAGTATCAGCAATTCTTCAGGTACTCCAATTTACTCTGTATTTGGTGGTAAAGTAATAATTCCAAAAAGAGATTACAATTTTGGTAATATTGTAATAGTTAAAAATTTACTGTTTGGTTTTTTTCCCTTTGGTTTCTCATACTACACAAACTTAAATGAAATCAAAGTAATTAATGGGGATAGGGTGAAAAAAAGTTATATTATTGGAACAATGGGGTCAACTGGTCCTATAATGGGTACTCGTTTAGG
>JBBSJV010000046.1:0-11541 GCA_038256935.1 Patescibacteria group bacterium | reverse complement strand
GTCTCATTTATTAAATGGGAGTATAGATATGAATAATGAGTTTTAGAATAAAAGTCTTCCCTAAGTCTCAATAAATAATTTAAAATTTCAAAAAATAGGATAGAGTTGGTGATTACTAATCCTCGTACTCTGTTTAATAAAATTGTTTCTTCTTTTTCGGATAAATTTGCGTAGTCTGGATATTTTATTTCCAATCCATTGGAAGGCTTTTTTCTGAGAGTTGAGCGGTCTGAAAGTGGCATATTTTTTAAAATACCAATATCTATAGCGCATGGGTCAATCTGTGAACCACCTCTTCTAAATTTAAGTAAAGCCATTAATTCATTATCGGGTAATGCCAATTGCTCTAAAAACGGTGTCTCACGAATCAATTGTAATATTGGTTGAATGCTCATTGAGTTACCATCTTGAACTTGTTGAAATATTCCAAACAGTAAAAGCAAATCTGTTATTGAGTTAACAACAGTGTGGTCAGAAACAAATGAACTTAAGTATGTTTGTCTGTCAGAATTTGTCCTTAAATGAACATCGCGTACATGATCCGAATCATCTCGAGTATTTCTTTAATACACCCAATAAGTCCATTATCAATAAAAAATTGAATTGGTTCAGTCAAAGCTCCATCCTTTTTTTCTCTATAAAGGGGTAAGTAATCCAGCACTATTATTTTCCTGTAATATATAAAAGTTAGCTAATCATTTCTTTATAATTGATTTAATGTCAATGATATTTAGAACTTTGTTTATCAAAAGAAAATATCGCTTACTATTTTACATAAACCTCAGTTTCTGTTTGTCTTAAATCATTACCCATCCATACTATGTACATAATTACCACACCTATCCCCTACGCCAATGCCAAACTTCACCTCGGTCACGTTTTAGAGGCTGTTTTCAATGACACTATTGCCAGGTATCAAAGACGAAAGTTGATGCAAGTAGAAGAAGTTAGTTTTAGCATGGGATTGGATCAGCATGGCCAAAAAATTCATAGAAAAGCTCAAGAACTTGGAAAAGATACCCAAGAGTTTGTGGATGAAGTAAGCAGTGGGGTAAAAGAGCTGTGGAATACTCTACAAATCCAGCACGACGACTTGGTTGAAACAACTTCCCCTAAACACAAAGCTGTAGCTCAATTTATCTGGAAAAGATTAGAGAAAAAAAGTTTTATCTACAAAAAAAGTTATAAAGGTTTGTACTGCGTGGGCGACGAAGCTTTTGTGACTCAAGCTCAATTACGTGAAGGAGGTCTTTGTCCAAATCACGATGAAGAACCGATTGAGATGAATGAAGAAAATTACTTTTTCAAACTATCACAGTTTTCTGATCATATTTTAGAATTCCTGCGATCCAGTGATATACGGCCAAACCATTACCGCAAAGAATGGATTAATTTTGTCGAAGATGGCCTTGAAGATGTCTCAATTTCTAGGGAAAAATCAACTATGCCTTGGGGTATACCAGTGCCTGGTGATGACTCTCAAGTAATGTATGTCTGGTTTGAAGCCTTGATAAACTACATGACAGCTATTATCGATGACGAGACTGTAGATAGTTATATGGAATTTCCTCTCCAAGAAGAAGAGTTTGGAGCTGCAATCTGGGAAGATATAGAAAAAGCTTTTCCAATTGATATGGTCTTTATGGGCAAAGACATGCCAAGATTTCATTTAGTGATGTGGCAAGGGATGTTATCAGCCCTTAATTTGCCTCTGACAAAGGTTAATATCGTCCACGGGTTTATTTTGGATGGTGAGGGTAGAAAAATGAGTAAGAGTCTTGGAAATGTTATTGATCCGCAGGTTCTGATTGATACTTTTGGAGTAGAAGGGACCAAATTTGCTTTGCTTTTTGATGTAAACCCTCTTGATGACTCCAATTTTGATCTGGCTCAATCTATCCAAAACTACAATTCAAACCTAGCTGATAACTTTGGTAATCTTGTGGTAAGAGTCTCCAATTTAGTTGAAAAATACTGCGATGGAGTAATTGATATGGATAATCTTGATCTGGAAGAAAAGGCAGGAGAGTTGGTAGGCTCAGATTTACGCCAAATCTATGCTAATTTAGAAAGTTTTAATCCCCAGCTTGCCTTAAAGGCTCTTTTTGCAGAGTCCTCTAAAATCAATGAATACTTAGAAAAAACTAAGCCTTGGATGCTAGCAAAAGACTTGGCTAACAACAAAGACCAGATTGTAGAAATCCTGACACTATCAGCTAGAATAGTCAGCGAATTAGGTAAAGCCATGTCTATATTTTTACCAGAATCGGGAAACAAAATCTATGAAGTTTTTGCTCAAGAAAGGATTGTAAAATCAGAAATCATTTTTCCTAAGATTGAAGTTGAAAACAACTAATTGTTCGCAAATTATTGTTGCCTTTGTTAATTAAATTAAATTCACTAATTAGTAGATCTAATAGAAAATATTAGTAATTCAATTTTAAGTAAATTTAACCAAGTAATATGTTTAACTCCAAAAATTCAGTAATGAAGGAACGTGGATCAGGTCGTAATGCAAACAAAGTTATCAATATATTAGAGTTCAGAGGTTCTGGTAGATAATTAACTTTTAACTAGATCTTAATAAAACTAACTTATGAGCATTGATGTACCTTTTTTGTTGTCTAAACCCATTTAAATACCCAATTCCTCACGCTTTTTTAAGTCTTTATGCCTAAGTATAAAATCTGGTCTCTGTTTCGGTGCTAGATTTTTCATTTCATCTATACTCATCTTACCCCAACCTACCCCAGCAGTTTTCAGTTCTTCCAGAGATTGTTTGAGCATAAAGTCCTTGATATCATCTCCGATTAATAAAGTCTCGCTCAAGTTCAAGTTATGAGCATTTACTAATTTCAAGATCATATCTGGCTCAGGTTTTAGGATATATCCACCATTTCCATCAGAACAAGAATAATAATCAACACTATCAACAAAGTATTTACTCATAAAATCTTCACTAATATCAGCAAAAACTGACTCAACATTTGATAATTTATTATTGGTTGCAATAAACAGCTGGTGACCATCATTTGCTAGGCTAATTATCCAATCTCTAATACCCTCAAAAAGTATATTGGCTTTAAAATATTCTGGTGAGTGGGCTTGATGAAAGGCTACCATTTCTTCAAGTAAATCATGGTCTAAGCCGTCTCTATATATCCTTGCAAAAAGATCACGCAAATCTCTCGATCCAGTATGTATATTATGGAATTTCTCAAAACTTTCCACTGGCTGTGATGGCAAAATTCGGTTTTCAAACTCTTTTACAGCAGCTTTAGTTGTCTGCCAGATAGCTTGTATAGAGTCAACTAAGGTTCCGTCAAAGTCAAAGATGATGTTTTTAAAACTTGATTCCATATTAGTCTTGAATTAGATTTGAAATCACTTTCTGGGCTTCTAGTTTTTTGATTTCTTGGAGGAGGTTATAAATATCACCTGTCATGATATTTGGTAATTGGTTGTAATTGAGATTGTACCTGTGATCAGTTAATCTGTCTTGAGGGTAATTGTAGGTGCGGATTTTTTCGTTACGATTTGCTCTCCCCACTTGTTCTTTGCGCTCTGCGTATTCCTTTTCTAGTCTAATTTCTTCAAAGTAGTCAAAGACACGTGAAGTTAGTACTTGAAGAGCTTTGACTTTGTTTTGTTGCTGGTTTCTTTCGTCTTGACTACGAGCCTCTATTCCTGTGGGAAGATGTTTTACTTTAATTGCTGAGTAAGTTGTGTTTACACTCTGACCCCCTGCTCCACTACTAGTTGAGGCGATGATTTCAACTTCTTTAAGATCCAAAGAAAACTCCTTGGTGTCTTCAATCAATGGCATCACAGCTACCGAACAGGTGGAGGTGTGGATCCTTCCCTGCTTCTCAGTTTCAGGAACTCTTTGCACTCTATGAACTCCCCCTTCGTATTTGAACCAACTAAAAGCTCCATCACCATGAACCTCGGCAATGACTTCTTTGTAGCCACCAACTGGATTTGGACTGACTGAAATTAGTTTTAATTTAAAGCCTAGTTGATCTGCAAGACCCGTGTACATTCTCAGCAAATCTCCAGTAAAAATAGAGCTTTCATCTCCCCCTGCACCTGCTCTAATTTCAAGGACAATATTGTAATCTTCTCTAACATCTCTTGGGGCAAGAAGGGTCAATAATTGATCTTCAGATTTTTGTAATTCACCAGTTTTAGTTTCAATATCGGCTTTAGTCAGCTCCATCATCTCTAGATCATTGACATCAATTTCGTTTAAAAGTTCTTGATTTTCTGCTAAATATTCTTCAAGTCTTTCAATATTTACTGCCAAGTCGTTTTGGTTTTGAACTACTTTTAGTTCTTTAGACAGTTTTATCATCTCCTCTGTAGGTAATTGAGTGGATAATTTTTCTTGTAAAACGTTGTATTGCTCTTTGATTTTAGCTAGTGGTAACTGAGACATTTGCTCTATTTTGATTTATATCTAAGTATTAATAGGTAAAAAAATAATTTTGTAAACTGTCATGGATAACTTGGAGCTCAATCTGCATAACTGGCGAAGCTATAAATACCAAAAAATCAACCTACCTTTGAATTCATTTTCCTTAATAGATAATAACGGGAGCGGTAAAACCAGCCTTATTTCAGCCATTTTTAGTTTACTAACTGGTAAAGCTTGGCCAAGTACTAGTTTTAACCAGCATTTAGCTACCGAGCAAAGTTATTTTGGAGTGGGGACCAGTTTTTCGGATTGGTTTTTAAATGGTCAAATAAGACCCAGTGGCAGGCTTGGAACTGTGTATGAAAAACCTGAACATGTCTTAGATTTTAATGGCTTGCAATTAGACCCTCAAGCTTGGCCGATTATTCAAACTTACACCCCAACTGATAATTTATGGCTGAGTCAAAGCCGAAATAGCAAATTACAAAGACTAGATCAGTTGATTGCAGCCAGCTCTAATTCTGGTTTTGAAAAAGCAATTAAAACTTTGAATAAATTAGTCAAAGAAAAACAAGCCATGATCAAAAGAGAGCAAGATTTTCCAAATTCAGCTGATCCAATCCTGATCAAAACAGTTACGGAGCAAATAACAAGTACTAGCCAGCTAATTTGGACCCAGAGACTGGGATTTTTCCAGTTTATTGATCAAAATATTAAGCTTTTTCGCAACTGGGTCGCAACAACAATACCTCCAATAAAGATCAGATGGTCGATGACAAAAGCGGGGCCAAACAAACAGTCATTACTTTTGCAAGGACAAGAGGTAGATCTAAATCATACTCTAGATTGGCAAAGTCTATGGCAAAAAGAAGTAATTGTAGGGCGAGTTTTGTACGGAGCTCAGCGTGATGATTTTGTATTTGAAAGCGATCATAGAGATGTGGTGGGAATTTTTTCAAGAGGTGAAATGAGGCTGTTTGTACTGTTTTTATTTAGTTTGAGTAAAGATAATTTTGTGGAAGAGAGGCCAACTTGGTGGCTACTAGATGATGTCTTTAATGAATTAGATAAAGAGCGTGAGAAGATTATCTACGATCAAATCCTAAGTAAAAGCCAGTTTTTTATGGCAACAGGAACTAAGCCCCCGCATTTGCCTACTGATATATTTAGTTTATCAGAATTAATTAAAAATAATTGATGGTTAATGAGGAGTTATCTTGAATCTTGCTTAGTTGCCTAATATTAATCTTTAGATCTTGCCAAAAAATATAGATTAACTATTACTACGCTTTACTTAACTACAAAATCATGCTTATATTATTATATTTCTGAAAATAGATGTGAGGTATGTAGTAACTGTGCAGTAGGCCAAAATTTATCATTATCAAATAGACTAGCTCCATCTAGTAGTACAGTGTTTGAAGCTGTGACTGATCCTTTTACTTCAGAAGCACTTCAAAATGGTAACCTAATTACATGTGCCATAAATGCTAACTTTGCTTTACAATATTTCAATCTTATCATAAAGGCTGTGTCACAAAATCTTAACTTGCTTGATCAAAGTAGAAAAGGCGCATTAACACAAATAAAGACAAATAAAGCCACAATTAGGCAGCTTCAATCTCAGATGAAAGTAGTCTTAGGTGTGTATGTTAAAAATGACCCTAACGGGGGTTATTATGAATTAGAAAAACAAGCCAAACGTCTGGAGTGGGAAAATAAAATGCTGGATGAGTTTTTATCGATGTTAAAGAATGATGGAAGCGTCAGATGTAATTCATTTGAGAGCGAGGAGATGTGAATAATATAATTTCATTATATAAATATGGGGTTAGTCGTTGACGATCTCTTTCAATTTACATATCAATATTGATATGATAACTAAGACCATGAAAGCAGTGATTTGCAAAGCTTACGGCGCTCCTGAAGTTCTTGAGCTAAAAGCGGTCCCAAAGCCTCTTCCAAAAGACAGTGAAGTGCTTATAAAGATCAAGGCAACTGCGGTTAATTCTGGAGATGTTAGGGTGCGCGGACTTGTAGTTGAAGGAGCTTTAAAAGTAATTATGAGACTGGTTCTTGGTATCACAAAACCTCGCAAACCCATACTTGGTTTGGTATTTTCTGGTGTTGTAGAAGAAATAGGGCCAAAGGTCACCAAGTTCAAAGTTGGAGATGAAGTCTATGGTATAACTGGTTTTAGATTTGGTACCTACGCCGAATACATCGCTCTCAAAGAATCAGCAACTGTGATTTCAAAACCAAATAATGCAACTCACAAGCAAGCAGTAGCTCTTATTTTTGGAGGAACAACTGCTATCCATTTCTTAGAAAAGGCTGGGATCAAAGATCAAACAAATAAGGACAATACAAAACCCAATAAAGTTTTAATCTACGGAGCAACTGGTTCAGTTGGTACATCAGCGATTCAGATTGCAAAACATTATGGAGCTCATGTAACAGCAGTTTGTAGCACCAAAGGAATTGATCTGGTTCGCTCACTTGGAGCAGATTCTGTCATTGATTATACTCGAGAAAACTTTGCAAGTAAAGATCAAAAATACGAAATAATCTTTGACGCAGTGGGTAAAATTACTAAAAAACAATCCGCGCAGACCTTACAACCAAAAGGCGTCTTCGTAACCGTAGGTGGACTTGATACAGCTTCAGAAACTAGAGATCAACTAGAATTACTTAAGCGTCTTTATGAAACTGGTACATTAAAATCGGTTATTGATAAAACTTATACTCTAGATCAAATTGTTCAAGCTCATCATTATGTTGATAAGGGTCACAAGCATGGCAATGTTGTGATTAAGGTTGGTGAGTAATTTGTACAATCGGAAATCATAATCAAATCATCATGTCACTAATACCTATTATAAAAGAATTAGAACAGCTCCTTGACTTGCAATTATACCTTGTCGGTGGAGCAGTGAGAAACAGTTTAATGGGGCTTTCTATTAAAGACTATGATTTTACGACCCCAGCAGACCCTGACAAAATCGAAGAAGCTATAAAAATAGCTGGTTACAAACCCTACACTATTGGCAAAAAGTTTGGCACAATTGGTTTCAAATACCAAGCGAAAAGCAATTTGCAAACTCAAGGCAAAAATTTAGACCAAGACTCAAAGAAAAACCAAAACCCCTTTTTATATATCGAAATCACCACCTTTCGCTCAGAAATTTACCCCAAAAATAGTCGCAAACCTGAGGTTACTTTCGTTAATGATATTAAGGATGATCTTTCTCGCAGAGACTTTACTATAAATAGTATGGCATTGAGTTCAGCTGGCAATCTTATCGACCCATTTGGTGGGCAAGCTGATTTGAAATCAGGTATAATCAAAGCAGTCGGCAAAACAAAAACTAGATTTAGTGAAGACCCCTTAAGACTACTACGGGCAGTTCGTTTTGCAGGTAATTACAACTTTGAAATCGAAGAAAAAACATACCAGGCCATAAAAAATGGTTATCACAAATTACTAGATATTTCTAAAGAGCGTTGGGTATCAGAATTGGATAAAATTCTAACTGGAGAAAACGTAGAAAAAAGTTTGGATTTATTAATGGAAACAAGGTTATTAAATATTCTTATTCCAGAATTAATCTTACAAAAAGACTATAACCAAAATAGTCCATATCATGACTTTGATCTGTGGACTCATACCAAAAAAGTAGTAGCTGCTACTCCAAATGACGATCTAAATCTGCGCTGGGCAGCACTTCTTCACGACGTGGCAAAACCCTTTACAAGGACTGAAAACCCCAAAGGTCATAGTAATTATTTATTTCATGATAAACTTGGAGCAGACTTTGTCTTGAAACTCTGTAACCACTTAAAATTTAGTAAAGAAAAAACTAATGCAATAGTTGGGCTAGTTAAAAATCATTTGGATCCTGAGTCGATTCTTAGACCTTTTGATAATTGTTCTAAGAAGTCTTTACCAAAATAGTAGTAACTATTAAATTTTATTATCCGAAACACCTAATAATCCTATTTGTTCAATAACTTCTTCATATTTAATTGTAGCTGGATCAGTTGAAAGTGATTTATAAATTTCTTTAAACAATTCTAATTTTTTATTAGTCAATTCCAGTAAATCAATTTCTTGATCAACATCTAAAGTCGCAATGTACGACTCTACTGCTTGAGTAATTTTAACAATCAAATCCTTATCTTGAATCGCTAAAATATAATAAATTTCAAACTCTAATAACTCGATAATTCTTTCTTTATTAAGACCAAGTTTAATTAATTTCTGCGCTTGTGCTTTGACTGCTTTAATATCTTCTCTAAAGGCAAAACTTGTATTGCTAAAGTAAAGAAGCATCCACTTTGCATTGTCACCGTATTCTTCTTGACTTAATAAATGCATTTTTTCGTGATCAGCAGTGGTAGAATATGCTGCTAATTCTTGGTAATATCTATTATTGATTCCGGTTTCGTCTGAATCCTTAGCTTGTGATATATATCTATTTAGTAAAATCTCAAACAATTTATAATATGTATGCGACAAAACAATTACTTTATCGAAGCCAAAAGTAAAAGATGGACCATCTGAGGCTATATGCAATTGGAATTGACTCAAATCTAACTCTTCTTTATAAATAGCTTTATAAGTTTTTAGAAATCTTACCCTCATTTGCTCTGTTGTATTCTCATCAAACTCGAAGCCTTTACCAAGATACTTTTTAGCGATTAATTTTAAAATAATATTTTCATTTAAGACTTCTTTAACTAGTACAGGTAAAATCAACGCTAATCCAAGTTTTGTTAGTTCTTGCTGTGGGGTTAAATCAACTTCAAGAAATTCTGAATCATTAGGCATTGCTTTAGTCTAACAAACAAATAATTAATTTTCAAGAATAGCAATTAACTACAGATTTCAATTTAGAACTCAGGATTTTCATCCAAATCCATGGCCATAAAGACAGTAAGGGCGACCATGCAGTTTTTAGATTCAATTATCTCCTTTAATTTATTTTCAAGTTTGCCTTGATCTGGCTCCATTTCTAATTTTATCACTTCACTTTCTGGTAGCTTACTCCAGATTTTTTGAGCGTAGAGAAATAACTTTTCTAGCTCTCCATCTTCCCAATCGTCCTTTGTAAATTCACCTAATTTTTCGTAGTCTTTAGCTAGCAGTTCTACAAATAAATAGTGAGTATCGTATATTCTTCGCCTTCTATTAATAGCAGCTATCAGGTCTTTATATTCGTATCTTTTGGCAAATGCTTTGTTTTCACAGTCTTCACAAATTGGTTTTATCTCGCCGCTTACTGGATCCATAGTTGCTGACCCGACACTGATACCCAAGGTGTTACAAACTGTACAAACTAGATCTTCTTGAATTGGTTTATTGCCACTTTCATCTGGACCAAAGTATTCTAATTTAAGTTGAGGTAAAATTTGTTCTTTTCCAGCTGTTATTACTGGTTTGAAGGATTCCTGTAAGGTTTGCATATTTTGACAATACCAAAATTTCTTGCTTTAAGTCAATTACAAAAACATTTATTTTTATTTTATGAACATTGTTTATTACGTATTAGGAGCAGTCTTTACATTTATCGGACAGGTTATTTATGGTTATTTTGCAAATGGTGGGAACTACACTCTCAACCAACCTGTGGTAATTTCTTTATTTATCGTGTCATTAATCGCTGGTATTTCCTTCTTTGTAGCTGACTACATCATGCACAAGGTTAGCAAGTAGTTGAAGATTAGGATTAATTTCTGTAAATTACACTTAATTCCACCTTCACAGTCACTCAATATTTCTTAGCTGTAACCCAGTAATACCCCTCCTGTCACCCCGTACTATTTACGGGGTCTAATATTCCTAAAAAATGGGTCTTTAATACAGAAAAAGTGCAACCCTTTTATTATTTTTGGTCGTGTAATAAAAATATTTTAAGTCGAAGTTATTAAAGTTTTAGAGTGAAGAGGTTTAAAAAGATTTTGAAAATTGATTAGCATAATTCTCAAGTTCATTTAAGGCTGCACTTGCCTCATTTTGAGTGAATCCCTGACCAATTAGCATATTTGTTATATTTGATCCTTTCACCTCTCCGTTTGCACCATACAACCAATATAATTTATTACCTTGTGAATCAACAGCATGTTCAAGGTCATACTCAGCGCCATTATTATTTCTAATTATCATTATATAGACCGTGATTTCTTCACCATTATAAGTTGTTTCCTCAACAAAAATACCTAATCCTGTACCTGGGCTTTGCTTAATTGAAAGATATCTTTCTTCAATGTTACTTACCCGATCAATGGGTGTAGCTAAAGCGACTGAGTGTTGTAATATGACAGGTAGTGCAGCTAAAGTAGCTAAACCTAAAAGAGCAGTTGGTCTTGAGTTTTATTAATTTCCATAATTTAATTAATTGTACTTTATCTTACATATCACTTTTTT
Source organism: Patescibacteria group bacterium (assembly GCA_038256935.1). Lineage (GTDB taxonomy): Bacteria > Patescibacteriota > JACMRA01 > JACMRA01 > JACMRA01 > JBBSJV01. Next base: position 697 of record JBBSJV010000046.1, on the reverse strand, counting down.
TAGTGAAAGTCAATTAATTACATTGCAACTAGTGTAGACTCATAACACCAAATAAAGTTTGGAAACTAAAACATAGGCCTACTTTTAGTGCTTTTCTCTCAGTCGCCGCGCAGGCAAAAATATGAAACGAATCAAAATGCCTCGATCAAGAACGCCCTTTCAAATTAATACTTAATTTGTAGGGAACCCGTTGAGTCGGGCCACTTCGCTTCGTTTACTTCGTAAACTGACACCCTAGCTCGCTGCATGGCTTTGGGATCGGAGCAAGTCCGATCTGTTCTAGCTGGTATTTCATACCTGCTTTTCTCTCAGTCGCCGCATGGCTTGACAAAAACTTTAAAATAATTTTATATACTATTGTTGCTCTCACAAGGGCTGTGGACCCAACTCTTCCCTTTCCGAACAGAGTCTTGAAACGCAGTTCCGCCGATGATACTAGGATGCAGATCCAGGGGAAAGTAGGCCGAAAGTAGCATCATTTGACACTCCCTAAAGGAGTGTTTTTTGTTGCCCTAATATAATAATTCCAACACTTTTACCTATGTCCAATCTCCGCTTAACAAATGTGGTAAGAGGTTTTAAAGTATTTCCCAATAGTAAATTTAACAATTAATTTGTGGTGGCTTTTGTATTTTTAAATATAAATGATATTAATATTAATTTTATTTGAATGTTTTGTTTCTAGTGTTTTATCCAT
>JBBSJV010000045.1:0-11682 GCA_038256935.1 Patescibacteria group bacterium | reverse complement strand
CTTGATCTATATCCTTAAGCTGATTTTTAATGCATTCTTTTAGATTTTCGATCCTTTGCTGGTAATGACTACTTAAACCCTTTTCAAGGCTCGGGTCAATCCCGTCTATTTGGTCGTTAAGTCCGACTATTATCTGCATTTTAGATTTATTTTTGATCCAATTTGTAAGTTGGTTGTGACATATTTTCCATAAATATGCATAGTAATTATCGATTTTACTTGCTCTTTGAGGCTCCAGCATGACTTTATAAAAACTAGTTAGAGCCATACTTGTAAGATCCTCCACATCGTCTTTGACTTCAATACGGCGATAAAAATAACCATAGACCTTGGGGTACAATTCTTTCCAGCTGTGATCTAGGTTATTAATATCGACTGTCATTATCGTTTTGTTTAATTACTAAAGTTGGATTGTTTCAAAAACTCTTCAAATTCTGATAGATGAGTAGTGCCAGAAACTTCCACGGTTATAGCTGCTTTGAATTTACCTCCTGGGAACATATTATTAAGCACTTCTTCTCCCATATAATCAAATTCTTTTGGGACACCTAGAGTTGAGTCGATAAAGAAAATTCTACTTAAGAAACATTCTGGGTAAATACTTCCCATTTCTGAGGAATATACCACACTATTTCCAACTTTATAACTATATAATCCATCTCTAATTGTTGCTAATTGTTGAGATTTTGGACTAGATTCATCATAACCTCCACAACCAGTAATGGGATAAGGGGTGATGTTGTAGGTAGCAGTGGTGTCACCTTTTTTCATTACAACTTCGCGTGATAGATAACCTGCATATCCTGACGGTTCAGTAGATGTAGTCATTTCCCATGTAGAGTCATAAACTAGATTTAGACTTGGATAAAACTCGTTTGTATAATTAAGAGTACTGCTAACGCTAGGTTGAGTTTGTGAAGTTTGTATTATTTCCACAGTCGCTTCACTTGGTGCTAGACTATCAAATTGTAATACAAAAACTCCAACGTTAATGGGAAAATAAGAATGAATATATGTTTTATCCTCTGTTTTATAAACATGACTTGTGATATCGGAATCAGAGCTTCTAGTTGTGATTTTAAACAGTGGAGTGATTTTTTCACAAGCAGGTTCTGTCAGATTTGTATCTATACATACTGTTTCTTTAGTTACTATGTCTATTGTTGGACGATCAAATGGCCACTCCCGCTCATCTTCGTAGGACAAAGTACCATCTGAGTTGGTTTTGATCTGAGTAAAGTCTTCAATGTTTAAAGCTTGATCAGCACAACCAAAGTCCATATAGGGAGTGGCTCCAACGCCTGCTGGGTAGTTAGTAAAAACAGCTATGGAATTTGTAAATTTATCCGAAAACAAAAATTGTTCTCTATTTTTAATGTTATAAGAAAACTGACCCAGCTCATTTTCAAAAAAATTAGGAGTTTTTATAGCCATATCACAAGCTTCAAAAACTGCTACTTGAGTATTTTCTGTTGCCACTAATGGACGTGCTGAGATTGACTCCGAGCTACTTTGACTACTTTCTTGATTTGAATCTTGCAGTGTACTGCGATTAGCCATCGAATACAGGCTTGTTGAAACAATAGCGATTATAAAGACAGAAGAGATGATGCCAAATATATACATGTACTTTTGGCCTTTTGTTAGATTTTGGATATTGAACATAATAGAAATAAAAATACTTATTGCTTTTTTTACAAAGCTTACCTAGATAGAGTATAGTTTAAATCTATTTGTGACAGTTTACAAGTTATTTAGATTGTAATTGATTAAATTCTATAAGTAAATCCTTATTAGTTCGTATTTAAAGATATTTATAAGTTAGTAGGATTGATTTGACCGTAGTAAAAAACTACTGTATACTAGTAATTAACTGGAGCAACAGCTTCTGTGTTTTATAGGAAAATCTGTTTTACTTGTAGGTTTCCCTATCCGCCTTTTTTTCGAATGTATGCCACTGACATACTACATTCAAAACAAAAATAAAAACAAAAATACACAACAAAAACAAAAATAAACAAGGAGGGCGGAGAACATGGACGTGTCAGTTCCAGTCGGTAGAAAGATTGACAAATTGTAGTCTGCAGCTCTAAATTAGAACTGTGAACTGCTGCAGTTAATCTACCAAACAAAGAGGGGTCCAGCCCAATTATTTCATATATTAGGGGCATTGCCCCTCTTTTTCCTTTTAAAATCAAAATTAATACCACCTTTTGTCATCCTGAACTTGTTTCAGGATCTTTTTATTTCATAAAAAACATTGATTTCAATTTTTAAATATCACCCCGTACTTGGTTAACGGGGTCTTTTTTTGCTTTAAAGAAATTAATTCTCATAAGGGTAACTGTCATTTCGAAGCCTTGCTGAGAAATGCCACAGGGTGGCAGAAGGTATTTGACTATTAAGGGAAGCCAAGGCTTACCCCTACACCAGCAACAAAATTTGCCAACACCCAAAACTCGCTGCACTAATAAATTAAGTATCCAAATTTTTTTCTTTCAAGGTATTTTCAATATCAAATCAACACTCACCCATGCCACTCGATTCCTATACAGACTACACCCAAAAATGGCAATCAAAACGCCAGTCAGGCAAGCATTTTGCTCATGATTTTTTGGAAAAACCAGCTATTTTTTCTCTACTTCCAGATCTACATGACAAATCAATTTTAGCACTTGGCTGTGGTAGCGGTGAGGAATGTGGGTTTATGATGGAGAGTGGTGCCAAGTATGTCAAAGGAATTGATCTGAGTAAAGGCCTTATTGAACAAGCCAAATACACCTACCCTGAGGTAGAATTTGATACTTGTGACATCGGACAAATGAGTTTTGGGGACAATCAATACGATGTGGTATTTTCATCTCTTACATTGCATTATATACAAGACTGGCAGCCCCTTCTAAATCAAATCAAAAATTCATTGAAGCCAAATGGAAAATTAATTTTTTCAACCCATCACCCCGTCAAATGGGGGTCAGAGACCACTCGAAGTAAAGAATCAAATGAGTTTAAACTTGGCTACAAAAAGTACAAACACGCTGGCAGTGATAGTTTTGTAGTATATGGCGATTATCTAAATTTCAGGGCAATAGAAGATACATTTTTTGGGCAAATGAAAGTCCATTATTATCACAGAAGTGTTAGCCATATTTTTGACGAACTTAAACAAACTGGATTTCAGGTCAATCAACTCCTAGAGCCTATTCCTGATCCAAACAACAAGCAACTGCCTAAAGATTTTGTTGAGGTATACAGTAAGATTCCTTTGTTTTTGGTTATTGAAGCAAGTTTAAATATCAACTATAAATAATATAGGTTAAACAAATTTAAACAAAAATACATAGGAAAATGTTTAAAAGCTTTACGACTCAAAGTTTAATTGAAATAGTTAAAAAAATAGCTAAAACTTTGATAGTAATAGCTTTTGTAGTAATTTTTCTTGCACAGTCTATACCAGCAAATGCGGCACCGGGTGATATTGATAATAGCTTTGAAAATATAAATGGATTTAATGGAATTATATATTCTACAGCCATACAAAATGATAGAAAAATTGTTGCAGGGGGTAACTTTACAGATTACAATGGAGTTACAGCTAATAGAATAATTAGGTTAAACCTTGATGGCAGTCGTGATACTAGTTTTAATATTGGAACTGGGTTTAATTGGATAGTTTTTGATTTATCAATACAAAGTGATGGGAAAATTTTGGTAGGAGGTGACTTTGACTTGTATAACGGATTTTCTGCTCGTAAGGTGACTAGGTTAAATTCTGATGGTGGTCGTGATACTAGTTTTGGGATTGGTAGCGGGTTTAACTCCAGTGTACACAGTATTTTTATACAAAGTGACGGGAAGGTTGTTGTGGGTGGGGATTTTACTAATTACAATAATGATACAACTAACAGATTAATTAGGTTAAATTCTGATGGTGGTCGTGATACTAGTTTTGATGTTGGATCTGGATTTAGCGGTTCAATAAGAAATATAAAAACACAAAGTGATGGGAAGATTGTTTTAGGGGGTCATTTTAGTTAATTTAAAGGGATTAATGCTAATAAAATAATTAGGTTAAACTCTGATGGTAGTCGTGATACTAGTTTTGGGATTGGTAGCGGGTTTAACTCCAGTGTACACAGTATTTTTATACAAAGTGACGGGAAGGTTGTTGTGGGTGGGGATTTAACTACATATAACGGAGCTACGATGCTTAGAATGGGAAGACTGAATGCTGATGGTAGTAGAGACACAAGTTTTGTAATTGGGAGTGGAATTGGTGGTGGTGGTGTATATAGTTTAGCCGTACAAAATGATGGCAAGATTTTTGTTGCAGGCATGTTTACCTCGTATAACGGGATTACTACCAATAGACTAGTTAGGTTAAATGCTGATGGTAACCGTGATACTAGTTTTGTAAGTGGAAATGGGTTAAATGCAGCTGTTAGAAGCTCGGCTGTACAAAGTGATGGCAAGATTATAGTTGGAGGAGACTTTACTAATTACAATGGAGTTATAACTAACAGGATAATTAGATTAAACCCTGATGGAAGTCGTGATACTAGTTTTCAGATTGGGACTGGATTTAACTCTGGCGTAAATAGTATTGCTATTCAAGCTGATGGCAAACTTGTTATTGGAGGAAACTTCAGTTCTTATAATGGAATTTCTGCTGGCAAGATAATTAGACTAAACCCTAATGGTAGTGTAGATACCAGCTTTGTTACAGGCGCCGGGTTTATCTTTTCTGTAAATAGTATTGCTATACATACTGATGGGAAGATTATTGTAGGTGGTAGTTTCACTACATTTAACGGTCTTTCAACTAATAGAATAGCTAGATTAAATATTGATGGAAGTCGTGATACTAGTTTTCAGATTGGGACTGGATTTAACTCCAGAGTAAATAGTATTGCTATACAAAGTGATGGGAAGATCCTTGTAGGGGGTGGTTTTACTTCTTACAATAAGGCTTTAAATAATAGGATAATAAGACTTAATGCTGATGGTAGATTAAATTCTAATTTTGTAACTGGGACTGGATTTAATTCTAATGTGCACAGCGTTGCCATACAAAGTGATGGAGACATTATAGTAGGTGGGCAATTTTTTTCATATAATGGTGTGGGCTCTCAATATATAACTAAATTAAAAAATAATGGTGAAATGGATACCAGTTTTAGTGGCTCATTGTTTAATAATCTAGTATATAGTGTTACATTACAAAACAATGGAAAAATTATTGTAGGTGGTGAATTTACTGCATACAAAGACACTGCTGCCACTCGACTCATTAGACTAGACAATTTTGTCAAAATGGCTTGTGATACCACTATTCTGGCTAATGGCTCTTCCTGCGCTATCTTAAATGTTGCTCCAGGAGCTCTCAATATGTATGCTGGTGATGCAGTCGATAACAATGATCTTTGTAGCGCTGGTTTTTTTGATACTATTACTACAAGAGATGATTCTGGAGTTGATACCTTGTTAGAGTGTAGTGAAATTGAACAATCAGTTAATTTTGCCTCTGTCAATGTATTAGCGACAAGGCAAACTACAGCTACATCAATTTTTGATATTCTCTTTGAAGACTTAACAGGGTCTAACGATAATGTATATAATGTATCTGTAACTTTTTCTAATATTATCAATAAATCCAGCGGATCTGATCTAGTACTCGGGTCAAATCCTGATAGCGGCGGAGATGAATCAGCACAATTTTCTTATGCTCCAAGTGGAGCGGATTCTGGTAAGCTATACTGTTATATAGATCCAGCAACTAGTGGCTCAATTCGAGGCATCGCTTCAAACGCTGCAGGACAACCAGCAAATCAAGCTTTATTTACCCCAGCTTCTGCCTCTACTATTACTAGCACAACTGCTGCTGCAGGGGTTTTTGGAAATACCTCCCCATCTCTTGCAGGTAGATATGATATTGATAATGTGGATTATGAATGTAGGCTACCTGGTTATTTAGATGCCGGTAGGTATACTCAGCAGCTATCTTTTACTGTAGTTGCATACTAGATTTTTTATGAGATTAAAAGAAGCTATTTACATAAATATAAATATTGGTAATCTTCTGAAACACTATGCAAGAATACGCTTCATTAGCAGAATTTAACGAATACATTGGTGGTGCTTGGATTACCCTTGCTTTTATAAATGCAGGACTCGCGCAAGGTAAAAACCGAAGTGGACTATTATGGTTTATAATCTCATTTTTCATTGGACCAATAGCCACAGCAATTTTAGTAATTTTAATTCGAAGAAGGGAGGTCAAGTAAAACCTTACTTAGCCTGAGAAGTATATTTAATATCAAACTCAGCTTCATCCCCAAATTTTGTAAACGCTCCATCGATTTGATGCTGCTGAACTGTAAAACCATCTCTTTCTTTGTGCATGATCCCGCACCAATAAGTCTCACTGGATTGACAGATGGCGGCTAGATAAGGGAACAGCCCATTCATATACCCGCAATACGCACAACCTATTTTTTCGATAAAATTGAGGTATTCTAGCTGTGGCCTGTCCCAAACTTGGATATATTTTTTTCTCTCAATGTATTTGAGTCCATAGATTGGAAAACAAACCCGATGATAAATCTCAGCAAATAGATCCAGCACTAGTGCAATAAACAGTGGTGACCAAATAAAAGGCACAGTAAAAATATGCAACCACACGGTATGAAAGTTGCGAGTTTTGTAATTCATGCTTTAAACAAAAACAGTAAGATTAGGTTTTGGCAAGTTATAGATTTTTTAAATCCAATCATTATTCACTCTTTTTTTTCTTTCAAAATTTATTCTATCATTTATGGCTTGGTTAAAATCGTCAATTTTTGATCTACCAGTATTTGCATCTACCTCTCCAGCTGCAAGCAAAAAACTACCTAAAGTTTTTTCTAGACTTTCTATTTCGCTTTTGCTTAACTGCTTTAGATCTGAAGGTGCAAATGTATATCTTAGTATGATTTTTAGTTGCATATGAGGGGTGTTTTGGCTTATAAAATTCTGAATATTTAATAACTTACTCTCCCAATCATTACTGGATTGATTAAATAAAACCTTGTAAGGATAAAGAATAAGATTTTGTAGTTTTTTTATAAAGTCATCATAAAGATGGTTAGTAGTTAATATCCCAATTGCCTCATATAGATTACCTACTTGATCGTAGGGTAGGATAATTTTACTCAATTCGGAATTTAAAAAACCATCTAAGGGAGGAATCTCATTGATTAATTTACTTCGATTAGGATTAAAATGTAATTGCTTTTGTATCACAACATAATCTTGAAAGGCTTGCGAGCGATTTACATTGTTAAATAAACTATACCAAAATTCAAAATTTGTCTCACCTTCCCCGCTCTGGCTTGCTCTGATTGATTTGAAATAATCAAAGTAGTTTTTAAAGACATCTTGAACGATTTGAACGATTTCTTGGCTTGATTCAAACTTACCCCTGTACTTAACAGATATATTTCTTAAAAAAATACTACCAAACACGTAGTTGATTGTAGAAGTAATTTGTTGGCTTTGCCTATAATGTATTGAATACAAAGTATTAACATCCCATACATGCTTAAAAACTTCATCCAGTACCCCTGAAATAGTTTTTCGTTCTGGAATTGTTGCAATTGCTTGTTTAACTTCATTAATTACATCCTTAACTGTCTCATTTAAATGTAAAGATTCAACCTCAGTTGTGACAGCTGCCTCCAAAAAAGGTGACAAAAATACCTTTATTTTATGCTTTTCTAGTCTATCATTAAGCGTAGGTAAATTTGCTTCTTCTATTACGTTGAATATTTTTTCAATGTTTAGATTATCAAAATACTCTGTTAAATTTTTATACCCAGAATTTTTTCCTTCTACTCCATCTGTTTTGTAGAGACTTAATTCATTAAATAAATATCTTTCAAGCTTATTAATAAACCCATAAATTTCATTTCTAATGATAAAAATTATTTCTTTTATTATTTGCTCCTTATCTACATCTAATTCAGGATAAGCCTATATCAGCATAGTCACCATTGACTCGATTTCATACTTCCAGTTAGGACAGGTAAACAAGGTGTATATTATATCATTGGACCTAATATCTCTAATTTCATTGACTTTGTAAGTACTAAAAATTTGTTTTATTACAGTGTTAATATTTGCTCCTTCTAAGCTTCTAAGATTACTTAATAAAATATTCTCAACTATCCTATCACAGCTAATAATACAGTCATCTTTTGTTTCTGTATCTGAGATATTGAGAATTGTATCTAAAAATAAATTTAATTCTCCAAGGCATTTTGGAAGTAGTTAATTGTAGCTAAATTCAATATTTTTTGACACCAATTCACTTTCATCTCTTGTTGAGTCAATATCAACTAAGGGTTTGCTGTTATCTACTAAATTTGCCGTGCTTTCGAGCATTAAAGTATCTATCTTTATTTTTGTTTTTTTGGCAACACAAAATTGCTTGATACAAATATACTCTATATTTTTGTTTTAAACCAGTTTTTATGGCTATTTAACCTTAAAATCAATTGTAGCTTAAAGATAATTTAATGTTATGGACTATAAATCCAATCCACCTTCCAAAAGTTTCTCTTCTCCTCCCCCAGTCTCATCCTCCAGACGAAGAATATTTTTCTCCACTCCAAGTAGGTTTTTATCCGCTGACTCATAGTTTTGTTGGGCTTGTCTGATTTTGTCTCCCAGTTTTCTAAACTCATCTCTAAATCCATCAATATTGCGTTTGACTTGCCCAAGGCCTTTTACTATGGCATCAGCATTTTCATTGATCTTGGCTTTGAACTGGTAGCTGGCAATCAGTAGTATGAGAGGGAAAATCGTACTTGGAGAGCTGACAGTTACCTTTCTTTTCAATAAATACTCCACAGTTTGCTGGTCATTAACAACCTCATTATACATCCCATCTGATGGTAGGTACAAAAACAAAATATCCAAGCTTTTCCCGACTGGGTATTTACTTGCAATACTATCTCCCATTAGTTGCACAGTTTTGAGAAAATCACGCCTAGCTGAAACACTGTTGATACTATCAGCATCGATATAATCAGAATATTTGGTTAGTGGAAATTTGCTATCAATTCCAATGAGTTTCCCATCAATTGAGATTGTAAAATCAATTATTTCACTGCTGCCACTGAGCTTGACTTGTTTGTCCCAGCTACCGTCTGATAAATGCTCTCGCAACATACTTTCAAGGTATTTCTCACCAAAGTCTCCAAAGGATTTACTACTAGTTCGACTAAAGATTGTATTTAATTTATCAATACTTTTGGTTGACTCGATCATCTTTTCAGCACTGCTTTGGATATGCCCTAGATTTTGCATGACTTGATTAACCGACTTGAGGTTTTGGGCAAAGTTTTCATCAAGTCTTTTCTGCACTCCATCATTGATCTGATCTAGTTTGGTTTGGTTAGATTTATTCATTATTTCCAAATTGGATTTGGTAGTTTCTCCTAAATCTTTTACGGCTATTGAAAGCTGCTCTTGGATGATGCTGCGGACCTGATTCATCTGCTTAGCTGTCTCCTCAGTTTGAAAATTACTGTTTCGCTGGATAGTTTCCAATTGTCTGGTTTGATTATCTGCTAGAGTTGTCAGGATTTTTTCTGTTAAAGCTGATTGGAGTCTAGAGAATTCGACTTGGTTTGCAGATGTAATCGAGCTTTGAAAAGAATCAATTTGTGCCTGATTTAAAGTGTCGCTAGATTTGCCATGTTTTATAAATATTGACCAAAAAAGTAAGATTGCAATTACTCCCAAAAAGACTAAAATAAGCATGTCCATAATATTTGTATTAGATACTAATTTAGAGATCTACACCGTGGATTCTGTCAACAACCAGTTTTGGCTTTGTTACTCGATCATGAGAAAAGGAAGAGGTCTTGGACTGACAGAAAAATTTGAGTTTGTCTTCAAAGAATTATTATCCACTTTAGATCACGGTAACGACGATCATACAATTGATGAGTTTTATTTACTAATAGGAAGTAGAGCAGGTTTTACCGACACCCGCATCATCTACATCTGGCTACAGACTTGGAAACAGTTCCATCCAGAGCAAAATTTCTACATTCACAAAATCAAAGACTCTAATCTAAAAACAATAGAAGCCAATTACCAGCTGCTGATAACTAGAGCCAAAGCTGAAAATAATCAAATCCTAGTATACTCTCAAGAACCTAGGATTGGTTAGCAACTTTATAACAACCCAAAACAAGCTCTATTGGTTCAAAAAAATCAAATTTAAGTTTAGTTTTCCCAGTTTCAAAATACTCAAAAGTATCGATTACCATCCTTTCATATTCTGATGTTCTAGTTATATCAAAATCGTGTAATTTACCGTTAAGTACAATGGTGTTGTTAGCTTGATTAACGACTATTTCGCTATCTTCAGTCACAAATTTAAACACCCTTATCTCGTTATCTTTAGCTGCTAGCCAATCAGAGCTATAGGAGATCAAACCTTGCTCATTAATTGAGTTAAATGTAAACTGCGCCTGCACCAAATCCTCTACAGGTAATTGCCTTGATTTTTGAGAATAAGCTTGAATCCCTGTAACATCTACAAAATTATACAAAACAGAAAAAGTATTGATTCCGTTATCCATAAGACAACCCCCACCTGATACCGTAGGATCCATCACCCAAGAGTCAGGAGCATGGTAATTGTAAATATTTTCAGCATTTATAACTTCAATACTTTTTATCGCAGTATTTCCTATTAGTTTACTAACAACTTCGAATAATCGATTAAAAGCAGCGTGGTAACCACAATACAAATTTTTACTGCCACTTTGTTTTAAAGACTGGGCCTGGTTAAAGTTAATCGCTGGAGGTTTTTCTAAGAAGACTTTTTTATCGAGGCCGAGAAAATACTTGCCAATTTCAAAATGCAAATTTGGTGGAGTAGTCACAAAAACATATTCTACAAATTCAAGCCCTAAATCTCTATAATCTTTGATAAGCCCTTCAATATTAGGATCACAAATTGCTACTTCAAAACCCATTTTCAAAAGTATAGAGTGATAAATTTTACCCATCTTTCCATATCCAATAATAGCAGCTGTTTTGTTCATAAATTAGTTTATACATAACTGATTGTGGGTGTAAACTATTAATACCTAGAGTAATAGTCAATCCTATAAGATAAAATTAAATTATAAAATCCTAGTCTACTAGCAAGAACCTAGGATTGGATAGGATTTTATGGTTGTTACTACTTTTTAAAAGTGAATTAAGAAGAAATGTTACTTTCCGTTGTAATGTAACAGATCCATTAGTTGGATAGACAATTTTGTTATTAGGGTTACCTCCTGGAGCTATAATTTTTTCAACAGCTGACTAATTTGGTTAAATTTTTGATGGGGTTATCTGGAATTGGTGTTTCACATAAATATATTTATATTTTTTTGATATTTTACTAAAGCAAATTATATTACATCTTGCTACATATTAAATAAAGCCTGAGTTAAAACTGATTTTGAGTTTTAATATAAATATAAGTCGAGGTTATAATCTAATTCTTGAATTAGTATGTAAATTTTAGAATGACATTACTGTTTATTTTAATCTTTAATACTAACAATATATCGTAAAACAGTTGCTGTTACATACAAAAACATACCTTGATATTCATAACCTGAAAAGTAATAATCT
>JBBSJV010000044.1:0-11753 GCA_038256935.1 Patescibacteria group bacterium | reverse complement strand
CCTAATTCTCTTGCCTCAGCTTCACTCATTTCCGCTGGCTCCATAGTGAGATCTTTATCGATGATTGCTTGGATTTTATTAGTTAGTTCTACTATTTGTTCGTCAGTTAGCTTTTCATCCAAAGTAAAATCAAATCTAGCTTTTTCATCTGTGATTGCAGAGCCTTTTTGTTTAACGTCTTCTCCAAACATGTCCCTGAGGACTTTGTGTAGGATATGAGTTGTGGTGTGAAGACTGCGGGTTTTGCTAGTGTCTCCCGCAAGACCTGACTTGAACTGCCCTGCTGAGGAATTGCGAGATAGGCTTTGATGATCTTCAATTAGTTTTTCAAGTAACCTCTCATCTAGAGCCACTCCTTTGGCTTCCAAAATATCAAGGGAGACTTCAATAGGCACTCCGTGAGTTTGGTACAAATCCCAAGCTTTTTGAGCTAAAAACTGGGGTGTAAGGGTTTGATCTGACATATTATAAATATAAAGTTATAAATCTAGATAAACGTCAATTGTTATGACTTATAAAATTCATAAAATCTTGATTTTGATTAATTATTCTGATTATTTTTGTATCGCCACCATTAATTTCATAAAAAATTGCTTGCTCTCTAAAAAATACTAAGTTTGACTCAATGCCATATTTTTTCAGACTTTTACCTAAACTTTGAAAAGTGTCGATTGAAGCAAAAAAGTGTTTTAAGTCCTGTAAATATGAATTTGCCTTTTCTTCTCCAAAATTCTTGAGGGAATAAACAAAGATTTCAATTAGATCTTGCTCAGCTTCATCACTTATTAAAACCGACATTGCTAGCTTGTCTTTTTAAATTTTGCCTTAGCTTTATCAAATATATTATCCAAATCAAGTTCACTATATCCACTTTTTTCACCTTTTTCCAGCTCCTTCTGTAATCTTTCAATTTGTAAATTCAAGTACAAATCCTTTTCCATCATTTGCCTTAGAGCTTCATTGATTATTTCACTTTTGCTACTATAACCACCACTTTTAACTTTCTTTGAGGTATATTCAAGTAATAAAGGATTCAGTGTAATGTGTACATTAGCCATAAACTAATTTTAATAATTTGTCCTGTTTATGTCAATATAAGGATATTTATTAATATTACATTGATTTTAGCTTTATTTAATGATTTAGTCTTTTGAAATTAATTTATTAGCCACCACAGGGGATCCCGCAACAAGTGCGGGATGACAAATACCGCTGGGGATCGCTCTACGCTTGAGATGCTGATTCCCTAATTCGACGATGATAATTATTGTTTCCTACCTCCTAATCTTATCCTCCCCTACCCAAACGTATTCCCACTCTTCAGGATCAGGGCCGATGTTTTCTACGCCTTTAGGGTAACTAGGTAAAAATCCAAACCTTTTAGCATTTAGATAATTATAAGCTGACATCCATTGATAACAGGGAGTGTCTTTGAAAAGTGTCAGGCCAGTTGTGCCGCAAGAAACATCAATTGTATAACCAGAATGATGCTTGGAATAACCTGGAATAGAGCGAGTGATTAAGACTTCATTGATTGCCTCATCAGAGCTACGTGCAATAATATCAGCTGTTAGTAAACTACTGGTGGCATTTAAAAATATCTCTCGCTGTCCCTGCACTGATCTATAGCCTGAGACAAGATTGAGATTTATCCCTTCTTGAGCTGCAGCGCCTTTGATAGTTAGCCATGCTGACCTTACTTCAGGATGGAGCTGACTCCCGTCTACTGCCACAAGCCTAGACTCGTCTGTTGAATAACGCAGTTTGTAGCCCCTGCTTTCTGCGATTTCTTGGATAATTTTATCAACCTGTTCATCACCTCTAATAGCTGGTTTTGTGGTAATTGTAATAAGCCCTGTAAGATTTGGAGTCACCTCATCGTATAGATCTATAAACTCACTAGAAGCCAGTAATTTGTATGTTCCAGGATCAACAGCTGGTCTAGAACCTGCAAGGCCACTAGCTCCAAGCACTTTTTGTTCTTGATACAACAAGCCTTGACCAAAACCAAAGTTATTAAGCCTGTTTGTTACGGTTAGATAGCTGGGGGCAGCATCAAAGGTAGGGTCTATAATTTCAGCTGAAATCAGGCTTTGTGGGAAAGGGACCCATTCATTTCTGCGATTATAAAAATAATATCCAACAGCACCCAAGAAAAACCCATAGCTAACTAGTATTCCTACAAAAAGAAATAGATTTATCCAAGAAAAAGATTTTTTAACTGGATTTGGTTTGTGATTTTTAGCTTCTAGCTGCAATGGTTGTGACTGTGACATGGAGATACATTAATACTGACAAGGAAACTGTTTCAGGTCAATCTAAGTTATTTAGAATTTGTTTTTGAGTTCTTTTATATAGAGGCAAGAGAAAGTTAGTGATACTTTTTGCAAAACTAACTGTGATTAGGTATATAAGACAAGCAATCATGAGTATTAATACTGAGACTACATCTATTTGAGGATTTAAAACTAAGCTGAAGGTAATAAAGCAAATAAATCCAAAAATAGAAACAATACGCAGCCAAACTTCTTCATCGATCTGAGACCTGATATAAAGATAACTAAGTAGAATGACTGTATAAATATTAAAGAAAATTAACCAATAAATACCAGTCCAGATACCCTCAGTCGAGTCAGGTGAGACCCAAAAAATCTGCCCCATGATAAAAAGTACAATTGGAGGAAGTCCCAAAAACCCTTGTTCCCAGACTTCTATATCCCCATATAGTGAAAACCTTTTGGAGAAAGTGAATACGCCATTGATAAAAGTAAGTAAAATAGTGAAACTAAACACCAACCAAGTAGCATTGATATTGCGACCTGCAAACATACCGATAACGTATCTGGACACCTCAGAGCTTGAAAGTAAAACCCCTCCAAAAATTAATGATGACAATCCAAAAAATCTAAGAATACTACCAAATCTGTACTTGGGGTTTGGTTTAAAGGACTGGAAATGACCTACAAAAAAAGCGATCAATGCTAGCATCCAGCTACTTGCAAACAAAAAGCTCATCCTAACAGGGTCTTGAGGCCTTAGAAACCAACCGTCATAGTAAATCAAAAGCCCCGCTAAAACCAACCAACCAACCAACAAAACTAACACTTCCTGTTAAAAAACTTTTAAATAATATACTCAAAATGCTGGATACCATCAAAGTGATAGTTAAAGTAATGATTATTTGGTTGTAAATATCAAGATTAAACTGATCAGAAATCAAGTTTGGTAAAAAATAATAAATACCAGCAAATACAACTAAACCAAGACTTAGCAAAACAAGATTTATAACCCCATCGCTAAAGTTTTTATTTGAGGAATTTAAAGCAGGCTTATTTTCTGCTACCATGATCTTAAGAATAGTTCAAAATCTAGCAATTGTCTATTTTATCTGATCCAGATTAGTAATTAACTCCATTGATTTCCAAACCAGTTACTCGGATGTTTCCATCTTTATCCACCTTACAAATTGCAAAGGCTTGATTTGGATTTTTTCGTATTGCCTCCTCGATTTCTCCACCCTTACCTTGTTCAACATAATATTGCTCTATACCGTATTCCATATTTATTTGATAGTTTTCTCCATAGCTTTCTTCAATTCCTTTTATATCTACATTAGTAGATCTGTTATCCCACTTTGATTGATCATTATTTGCGTTTCTAACAACTCCTTTAACTGCTACTTGTTTAGCAGGATCATTCAGATTTGGAAATTTATTAGAAATTGGATCATTACTAGCTGAATAAGTCTTGTAACCATAATAATTTTCAAGTGTTACATAGACCTGCTGATTGGTCACTGGTATAGCATCTTCTGAGGAGAAATAATATACTCTCAAATCTGATATATCATAATTCAATATTACATAATCACCCTTAAAAACATCATTAGGATCGACTGGGTTGATTTGTAGAAAAATTGTCCTATCTTGACTGGTAACTGCGTATTCACTGGCGATAAAAAAGGCCATAGTTAGCAGCTGAATGACTATTACGATCAGAGCAAAGGATTTCATTCTAGACCAGTTTAATTTGAAAGTCATATAATTATTGGTTTAATTTTAATTCTTTATTTACAAATTTGTTACGAACTATTAGCAGACCAAAGAAAAACCCACCCATCACAATAAAGAAGAATCCTTTTTGAGTGAGACCACCAAAGTTATCAAATAGTTTAAATAACATTGTATTTACAAGTAGAACTATAGCCAAGACTTTGAGCCAGATTTCTCCGCTGATTTGACTTCGTATAAACAAATAAAAATTATATAAAATAAGAAGCACAGTAAATCCACTAAACCACATAAAATCAGCTAATTCCGATGGTGATTGCGCGTTTTGAGTATTTATCAGTGGTGTTGCAAGTAATAGCAATAAAGGAGCAATGGCTAAAACGATAGGTTCCCATTTTTCAAATTTTAAAGAGTCTTTAATGATAGTATAAGTAACGGCTGCTATGGTAGAGATTGCAATGACAATTGTCAGTAAATAGACAGGCAAGGTTTGGAACTCGCTACCTGTAAAGATTCCCCAAACATTTTCTGAGATTATGGATAAAGAAAAGATAAGTAGGAAGATATAAGTATTAAGTATTCCAAAGATTCTCAATGCTGTACCAAGTCTATACCACTTTTTATGTAAGGTTAAGTATTGCCCTGCTATGTAGGTTAGAACAAATAAAAGCCAGTAAGCAAAAATTGGGTAAGCAAATTTAGTAGGTTCAATGCTGTTACTAGAATCTGAGCTGGCAATTTGATTATAATATGGATTTGCAATCCAATAAAGCATTTGTCCAAATATATAATTAACAACCAGAGCCACCCACAGGGAAATACCCATATAAGTTCTTTGATAGTATGCAAACACTCCTAAACTTAAAACATTGAGAAATATTCCCCATTGCACATTTGTTTCGGTAAAACTAAGAGAGCTATTGTTTACTAATGAATAGAATACTCCCCAGAAAAATAAACTCCAAAAATACATCCCAGTAAGGCTCAGAATTTGCCTGAAAAAATCATCCTGATTGAGAAACGGTTTTTTATCTGGGTTTCCCTTTTTGATAGAAGAAATCACCACAAGAGTTATCGGTAAAGCAAATAATATTACTGGAAAAAGTAAGTAGCTAAATATTCCTAAAAACATATAATCGAACATATTAAATAATGGTTATTGGTTTAGACTCTTCGGTTTTGAATTGGCCGTAAACTACGGCAAGTATTGATAGTGCTAAAAACAGTAAGTACAATTCTGGCTGCCATCTATAGACTTGAGTTGAAAGGCTTTCAAACATGGTAAAAGGATACACAAACCAGCTAACAGCTAAAATAAGCAGTGACATATATTGTAAAATCCTGTTATAAAGTACTGAAGCTAGAGCAATACTACCAGCAAACCAGAGTATTAACCCCCCTACCCACGATACTGGAAGGTTAAAAATCTGCCCAGTCAGCTGCAAAGTAAGCCCAAATACTGTGATCCCAACTGCAAAGAATATTGTTGAAACTAGAGTTTGTTTTTCCTTAACTTCCCAGTATACAAAGGCTGCAACATACGACAATAGCATGATTGAAACCAAGATTAAAAGCTTTGCAATATCATTTAACCAGGACCAGTTAGCTGCTATCAAGGCAGTAAATCCTATTCCCATAAAACCTATTACAAAAGCAGAAATTACCACATTTAGGAGGTTTTCTTGATTTACATCAGGGTTAATATCCTTTTTTGAGTGTGAATCTTTTTTTGAATTATTCTCTAGATTATTATTATTTTTAAGTTTTTGTAATTCTTTATCAATATCAGCCACACTGTGACCTTGCGATATCAATGCCAGATAGATTTGCTCGTTTGTAGAGTTTTTCTCAAGCAGTTCTTTTACTTTTTTGTGAAGCATGAGATGCTTATCTAACATCGTTAAAAATCTGTCAAGATTTTTTTGTGAATCTATGCATTTTACTATTTAAAATAGTCACGATCGATTAACTCATCAGGTAGACATTGCTGATCAGAGCTTTTACCTTCTAAATCATGATCATATTGGTAATCTTTCCCATAACCCAACTCCTTCATTAATGCTGTTGGCGCGTTTCTAAAATGCATCGGTACAGGAAGTGAGCCATGTTTAGAGATATCAGCTTTAGCCTGAGCATAGGCCATGTAAGACTTATTACTTTTCACTGAATTTGCTAAGTACTCTCCAAGTTGAACTAGATGCACTGCGCATTCAGGCATGCCCAGATTTTGACAGGCAGTGTAGACTTGATTGGCAAGAAGAAGTGCGTTTGGGTTAGCATTTCCAATATCTTCAGAAGCAAATCTAACTAGCCTGCGAGCAATGTACAAGGGATCCCCACCAGCTTCTAAAATCCTAACAATCCAGTACACTCCAGCAGTCGGATTAGATGATCGTAGGCTTTTGTGTACAGCTGAAATCAGGTTATAAAACTGCTCCCCGTTCTGATCAAATTGCAAAGATCTTTGGGCCGCTTTATCTATATTCTCTGTTTTAAGGGTGTCATTTCCAAGACTCCAAGTAAGCTCCAAAACGTTTAGACCATATCTCATATCTCCATCAGCTAGCCAGCATATCTTATCCATTACCTCGGTTTCACCTTTACTAGGCCCTGTAGTTTTCCCTTTTAACTCAATCAAACCTCTTTTAAGGCCAATTAACAATTCTTTTTTAGAATGAGGATTAAGCACAAACACTCTGAGCCTAGAAAGCAGAGCTGAAATAATACTAAAACTAGGGTTTTCAGTAGTGGCCCCTATTAATATAAGGCTTCCATTTTCTACATAAGGTAGCAGTGCATCTTGCTGGGCTTTATTCCATCTATGGATTTCATCGATAAAAAGAATCGTGTCTTTTCCATAGCTTTTATTAGTTTGAGCGGTAGCAATTGCTTTCTTGAGCTCTTCTTTACCTTGCATTACAGCTGATATCGTTATTAAATCCGCTTCGATTTCAGCAGCAATGATTCTAGCTAAAGTAGTCTTTCCACTAGCTGGAGGACCCCACAGCACCATGCTGACGATTTTTTTGGAGTCAACCATTTTTTTAATTACTCCATTTTCACCTACAAGCTCAGTTTGACCGATATAATCTTGCAGTTTGGTAGGGCGCAATTTATCTGCTAGTGGTTGCATATGGTTTTAATCTAAGATTAATTCAAGGTTTTGTAAATGTGAAAGTTTCATCTAAATAAAGTACTTTAATATTATTGACATAAAATATATACTAAGTAACAAAAGTATAGTTACTATAAATTTTGATGTCAGTACCCATAAAGAAAAAATTCCTCACAAATAATAACAAACCAGATTCAAAAGAGAATTCCGGTTTGAAAGATATTATTAAATTATTAAAACCTTATTGGTTACTATTTTCAATTTCTTTAGTAATCATAGTAGTTGCAAATACACTCAATCTATTACTTCCTAGACTTATCGGGGATTTTATCGATCAATACAATGTTTCAAATCAGCTGGCATATAATAACTACGTCGCACTTGCTGGGCTAATTGTAGGAATTTTTGTTTTGGCTACAGTCCAAGTATTTATAAATATTTATCTTTCAGAGCTTATGGCAAGAGACATGAGGCGAGACTTGATGGAAAAAATATCTAAAAGCAGCTACAGATTTGTAAACGAAACAGGGCCTAATAATCTACTGACCAATTTTACTTCAGATATTTCCAACGTTAAATCCATCGCATCTCAAGGTATCGTGTATTTTCTTACTGCTATCATTTTGTTGATAGGGTCTTGTGTCATGCTGTTTTTAACAAACACCTACTTAGCTATGTTCGCCGTTGGAATTTTACCAATTGTGATTGTTGTATTTATTTATATATTTAGTAGAGTTACACCTCTTTTTAGCGCTTCTCAAGAAAATATAGGTAAGATCAATCAAGTTGTAAATGAAAATATCTTTGCCTCCAGTCTGGTTCGAATTCTTAATAGTCAAGGTTGGGAGCAGCGTAAATTTAGTAAAGTAAATGCCAATTCACGAGACATAAGCCTGAACATTGTCAATCTATTTTCCCTGCTTATCCCGACAATAAACCTAGTTTCAAATATGGCCGTGGTCTTGATTCTTTATATTGGTGGCAGACAAATTATTAGCAACCAACTTACAGTAGGTGAATTTACTAGTTTTATTACTTATTTTAATCTGCTTATTACTCCGATTTTTATATTAGGATTTACTAGTCAAAGTTTTGCAAGGGGACTTGTCTCATTTACTCGCATACAAGAGGTTATGAAAGCACAAAGCCAGCCACATTCAGGTAATTACCATGCAGAAATCAAAGGGGGATTTGAAATCAACAACTTGGAACTTACAATCAAAGGTGATAGTATTTTGGATAATTTAAATTTTACTATAAAAGCAGGTTCCAAAACAGCTATTTTAGGACCTACAGGAGCAGGCAAGTCTCAACTTTTTAATCTTCTTATCGGACTTAACCCTCCCACTTCTGGAAAAATCAATCTCGATGGAGTAGATTTGCAAGAATGGTCCCAAGATAGTCTTTTATCTCAAGTTGGGATTGTTTTTCAAGATAGTTTGGTTTTTCAAGGTAACATTTTGGATAATATTTCGTTTTCAGAAAAAATCCTCCAATCTAATATTGATAAAGCAATTTACACTTCCAAACTAGATGATCTGATACTTGAGCTACCCGATGGTCTGATGACTCAAGTTAGTGAGCGAGGTAGCAGTTTATCAGGAGGGCAGAAACAGCGCTTGATGCTAGCTAGAAGCTTAGTTTTAAATCCAAAAGTATTACTCCTCGATGACTTTACAGCAAGAGTAGATAACGCAACCGAGAGAGAAATCTGGCAAAGGCTCAAAGATAATTACCCCCAAACTACGCTAATTAGTATCACCCAAAAAATAGACTCAATTAAGGATTTTGATCAAATAATCGTGCTCATGGAAGGTGAATTAATAGGTATTGGCACTCATGATCAGTTGTTAAAATCTAGCCCAGAATACAAACAAATTTATCAAAGCCAGCAAACAGTTTAAGATATGAATAATTACAATCTAAATGCCATAAAAACTGAGACAACTGTTCTCAAAAGTCTGCAAGAATCGCGTCAGTTTTTGACTGGTGAATGGTGGAAATTAAACACGGCCTTAGTAGCCATCATTCTAAATAGCGCGGCAACAGTGGCAACTCCCTTTCTGATTTCCTTGGCTATTGATCAATATATAGCAACTAACGATTTGTCGGGGTTAAATCTTATTTTGATAATCCTTGGGAGTATGTATATAATCACAGCTATTGTTAGTTATTTGCAGACTAGATTAGTTGGGCAAGTTTCTCAAAGATTTTTATACAGACTTCGAGAAAAGCTATTTAGCCATATGCAAGAGTTGCCAATCTCTTTTTTCCAAGCAAATAGCGGAGGAGATATTATTGCAAGAATTAATAACGACACTGAAAAATTAAATAACTTTTTGGGTGGTTCGATTTTTCAGTTTGTCTCTTCACTCTTTACTTTTTTAGGGATTGGGATTTTTATATTTTTCTTAAACTGGCAATTATCTCTAGTGGTCTGGAGTGGGGTGATTTTTGTATTATTATGTAATAGTTTACTCAGTAATCAAGTAAAAATCCGTAATCAATCGAGTTTAACTATCAGTGGAGAAATGAGTGGATTTATCGACGAAAATTTGAATAACTTCAAGGCTTTGGTGGCCTTCAATAAGAGTAAATATCTTAACGACTCTTTTGCTACTAAAAACCAAGCTGTCTACTCTCAAGCTATTTGGGCACAGGTTTTAAACGGGTTTTTTAATCCACTTTACAGTTTTGCTGGCAATATTGCTCAGATTGCAGTTTTGGCTTTTGGCCTATATTTACTTTCTCAAGGCCAGCTAACTTTAGGTCTACTTGTAGGGTTTATAAGTTACAGTCAAAGATTTTATGAACCTCTCCGCACCCTTGGAAATGTCTGGGGCACACTTCAAGAAGCCTTGGCAGCCTGGAAACGTATTGAGAATCTTTTAAATATCAAATAATATGGCTCTTATCGAACTAAAAAACGTCACTTTTTCATATTCAAATAACTCAAAAAAAGTTTTAAATAATGTATCTCTTAGTATGGAAGAAGGTAAGAGCTACGCCTTTGTCGGTCCGACGGGAGAAGGTAAAAGCACTACTGCCAGTCTTATTGCAAGGCTATACCTGCCTACTGAAGGTGAAATAATTTTTGATGGGAAAAATCTCAATGATTATGATCAATCTGAGCTTTATTCTCAAATCGGGTTTATCCTACAAGATCCATTTTTGTTTTCAGGTACAGTTTTAGATAATTTAGTATATGGAAATGAGGATTTAATCAGGTTTTGGGAGCTGGACGATAAATCAGATGATTATCCCCCTAAAATAAGCCAGTTTGAGAAAATTTTGAGAAATAAAGAGTTATTAGCCCTACTTTCAGTCTTTCCAGATGGGTTAAAAACAGTTGTTAATAATAGCAGTGAGAATATTAGCCTTGGGCAAAAGCAAATCATCAATTTTATGCGAATAATTTTGAGAAGTCCCAAGTTTTTGATTCTCGATGAGGCAACCGCTAATCTTGACACAGTCACTGAGAGCCAATTGCAAAAAATATTAAACACCCTTCCAGACACTACTACTAAGATGATTATTGCACATCGTTTAAACACGATTAAAGACGTCGATACGGTATTTTTAGTAGGTGGTGGGGACATAATTGTGAATACTTAGACAGCTTATTGGAGCTTACTCATTTGCCATAAATGTAAAAAGTGTTTATGTTAAATTATCTAATCTTTGGCACCTAAACCTGAACCCGAGCAAAGCTCTAAGTCAACCGTTTACCCAGCTAAATTTTAGAGCAACGCTTATTCTATATGTCTACACAAACTAAATTATTCGTTCACGGCTTCTCTTTTGATGACTCTGAACAAGATCGTATCAATATTATTCTTGAATTATTCAGCCCTTTTGGCGAAATAACTGAAGAAGATATTACAATAATCCCTAACCGTGAATACGGAGGATTAAAAAACTTCTCATTCGTAACTTACAAAACTAAAGAAGAGGCAGATGCTGCTATCGACGCTTTAGATGGTAAAACTACTGAATCTGGACTTCAACTATCAGTCAACGTGGCTCGTCCTCGTGAAGACAATGGTGGAGGAGGAAAGAGTTTTGGTGGTGGTAACCGCGGAGGAGGAAATCGTGGAGGAGGAAGCTATGGAGGTGGAAACAACCGTGGTGGAGGCTTCGACAACAGACGCGACAACCGTGGAGGAAGTAGTAGCTGGTAGTAATACCCCCCTACACTTTTTTAATTGTCCCAGTGAAAACTGGGATTTTTTGTTGGGTAACGTCTTTGTTATCCCGTACTTAATTAGTGGAATCTATTATTGCTTGTCTTGTGGTTTAATGTCATCTCGAAGGTACCGAGAGATCCCCTGTGGTGGATATTAAACTTCCAAATCTTCAGCTCAACTTACTTAAATTTGACTGTCAAAGCTATATTATATAATAAATAGTTTATGTATTCTATTTCCCCAATTCATCCAAAAGTCGATCATATAGTATTAACAGTAAAGGATTTCGAAAAGTCTAAAAAATTTTATACTGAGTTATTTGTTAATTGTTTTAAAGCTAAAATTGAGATTAATGATCAAAGTTTATTTGGAATAATCTTTCAAAACGGTTTTTTATTTGAGATAATTGAAGACAGCCCTGATTTTAAAAGCTCAAAATTT
>JBBSJV010000043.1:0-11955 GCA_038256935.1 Patescibacteria group bacterium | reverse complement strand
GAAGCTAAAAAACAAGAAATAATAGAGGAAATGACTATTAGAGAGGGTGGATCTCAAAATCTATATCAAAAAGTGCAAGAATTAGCTAAAAATAGATATGACAACGAAAATAGATAAATCTACATCAAATATTATTAACAATTATTAAAGTTTTAAACCCTATCTAATTAATTATTAAAACTTTGGATTCCCAAGATTAACTTGACGAAACCTAGGAAATAGTTATTTAATAGTAAGTAATTATGTCCGATAACAGATTAAGGAATAATAGTGTTGTAACTGCACAATTAAAAACTGATATACCAGAGTTTAAAGTTGGTTCTATAGTATCAGTTCACTATTTGATCAAAGAAACAGATAACAAAGAACGTGTGCAAATCTTCAAAGGTTTAGTCACTAATCGAAGCGGTGGAAGTAATATCGAAGCCACTTTTACAGTAGCTAGAAATTCTGTAAATAACGTCAAAGTTGAACGTACTTTCCCTCTGCACTCTCCAAACGTTACCAAGATCGAGGTTGATTCTCTAAAAAGAGCTAGAACTGCCAATCTTAATAACCGAGCAAAGACAGACAAAGATCTTGCTAAAACTTTAAAAACTAAGCCAGTCAAAGTCAAGGCTGCCTAAATTGACAATTTATTTCACACCGTTAATTAATCCAATATGATATTTGTAAAAAAGAACCAAGAAGATAGCTCACAAAAAGTCATCTCTACTTTTCTAAAAAGAGTCAAAAAATCCAACCTTGTATCAAGAAAACGCAAGATCGAGTTTTTAACCAAGCCACCATCTCCACTTCGCAAAAAACGTAAAGCTCTGCAAAGAAACGCTTACGCTGCCAAAAAGTCCCTCCAAGAAAAACTCTCAAACGTCTAAAGACTTGACGCGATAGTGTTTTTTGTCCTTAAAATTCCTAAATTAAAATTATATACAAGTGGCCAGAGATCCTTACCTAGTTGCAATAGATATCGGTTCCGGATCGATCAAATTAGCTGTAGCCAAAGAGGCTATAGACGAGCCCGATAAAATCCAGATCCTAGCTCTTGTAGAAAGATCCTCCAGTGGTATCAAACGTGGTATTATTACCAACATGAGTGATGCTACAGAGTCTCTGATTGATATTATCAACCAAGCTGAAAGTATTATCGGTCTTCCAATCCGAAGAGCTGTAGTTGGAGTCAATGGAAGTGCTATTACTTTTACAAACTCCGATGGTCTTATAGTGATATCTCGCCAAGATAATGAAATCAGCGAATCAGATACCGAAAGAGTCATCCAAGACAGTCTAACCAAGGCTTTTGGAGTCCACAACAACGAAATATTGCATGTCATTCCTAGAAGTTTTGCAGTAGATAACCAAAGCGGTATCAAATACCCAGTTGGCATGATCGGTAACAAATTAGAGTGTAAAACTTTGATTGTCAGTGTAGAACCAAGCTATCTCAGAAATTTTACCAAAGTCTACAACCAAGCTAGTGTTGAGATCTCTGATAGAATATTCACACCTTTAGCTAGTGGCGACTTTTTGTTATCTCTAAGGCAAAAAAAGCTGGTACAGTTCTCATTGATATTGGTTATTCATCTACATCATTTGTAATTTGGGAAAGTGAGGAAATCCTAGGTAGTGGGGTTATTCCAATCGGTAGTGATCACATCACAGCTGATCTTGCTGTAGGACTTCAGACCAATATGGAAATGGCTGAAGAGATCAAAAAGCAACACTTAGATTTTAATGCTATTGGTGAAGACGGTATTAGCGAAATAGAAATGTATAACCCTGACCTGCAGATCAATGAAACCTTTAGAATGAATGAGATCCAAGAATATGCCAGACCACGCGTTGAAGAGATCTTCCTTTTCGTCTCCAAAGAGCTTAGAAAATACGGTAAGAGTAGTTTACCAGGTGGAGCAGTACTGATAGGTGGAGCAGCCAATCTTGAAGGTATAGAACAAGTTGCCAAAGAAGTACTAAAAAACCCAATTTTTAAATATGCTTTCGATCGAAATTTAGTAGAATTTGTCCCTGACTACAACGATGATCCAACCTTTATAAACTGTATTTCACTTGCAGCTTACGCACTTTTCCACCACGACGAATTTAATCTCAATCAAAAAGTAAGCAAAGCCAGTTTCTCTTCAAATAATAATAGCGAAGAAGGTGGAGGAGTAGGAGGCTTCTTCAAAAAACTTTTACCTTGGAGTTAGTAACTACTTTACTAGCTTTGACATACAGTGCATTATTTGAAATTTTTAGATTAAAATAGTATTTATTACTATAGATTATAAAATAATATAATGCCGAAATCCAAGAATTACGCATTTATAGACGCTCAAAATTTGTATCTTGGGGTTAAAGGCCAAGGCTGGGATATAGACTACTTAAAATTTAGATTGTATTTGAGAAATAAATACCAAGTAAGTAAAACCTTTTTGTTTATTGGGTTTATTCCAGAGAATCAGGATCTTTATAAAACATTGCAAGAATATGGCTATATTTGTGATTTTAAACCAACCTTACCAATAAAGGATAAAGTAACTGGTAAAGTATCTTATAAAGGTAACGTAGACGCAGAATTAGTCTTGGAGGCAATGATCCAACTGAATAACTATGAGAAGGCTGTAATTGTTACAAGTGATGGCGATTTTGCTTGTTTGGTTAAATATTTAAGTAAAATCGATAAGCTTAGTAAAGTTATCACGACACATGCTAAATACTCAAGTCTTCTCAGGCAATTTGCAAGTTTTATAACTCCTGTTAAACTAATTAAAGACAAAATAAAAAAGGGGCATTCCCGCAAACTCTAGAGTTTTTTGGTAGTCCCCTTATCTGTATAATTAATATGTTACAATATTTTATTTGAAATGTCAATTAGAAATTATAACTGGACAGTTAATGGGAATAACCCAAGTCTTAAATCAAATGTCAAAAACCTATACGACCAAAACTGAAATTATCAGTCTACTTCAAACCATAATTGATCCTGAAATACCAGTTGATATTTGGAATTTAGGTTTGGTTTATGGGATTAATTTGATTCCCTCAAAAGACAATCCTGATCAATTTGAAGCTGAAATTATTATGACTTTAACCTCTCCTAGTTGCCCTGCAATTGATATTCTACCTCAGCAAGTCCAGGATACCGTGGAGCTTTGTCAAAGCGTGAGTAGCTGTGAAGTGCATTTAGTCTGGGAACCAGCTTGGTCGACAGATTTGATACCAGAGGAGGTGAAGATCCAGCTGGGGTTAATATAATTTTTATGCAAAAACTATTTGAAATAATTTATATATCTTTTTGATATATTTTTTTAATATCAGCTGGTGATGAACCTCCGTTTACCTCAATTGCTCCCTTCTGACAGATAGGGCAATTAAGATTTGTGCGACTTGCATTGTAAGCTGCATTGGCTAAATATGCACTAAGACTTATACTAAAGGTGCAAGCATAGTTAGAACAGCTAACCGTATCTGGTGGAATTTCTTTTGACATAGGACAGTGTTTATAATATGTTAAATTAAAATCGAAATTGTATTATTGTTATGTGTTCATCCTCATTTGTTTCATCTTTTGAATTACCAGATAGCAAAGCCCATTATAATCCTGACAAAAAGTTTTCAGTAGCGCATCTTTCCCTAGACATTGTCTTGGATCCAGAAACTGAAACTGTAAGTGGGTTTTCAAAGCTTGAAGTAAAAGCCAATCAAAAAGATCTGACTCAAATTGAAATTGATGCAGTGGATATGTCTGTTTTGGAAGTAAAGCTTGGTACTAAGATCTTAGAGTACAGCCACGATGGCCATAAAATTATCGTAAATTTGAACCAAAGTACAAAGCTTTCTCAACTCATAAAATTACAGATTAAATACGAATTAGTCAAACCTAGTTTTGGGCTTTGGTTCGTGAAACCGAGTCCAATTTATCCTGATAAACCATATCAAATATGGACTCAAGGAGAGCAAGAAGGTAGTAGGTTTTGGTTCCCATGTATTGACTCTCCTCAGCAAATCCATACTTTTGAAGGTAAGTTTACAGTCCCAAAGTCGATGACTGCTATTTCAAATGGGGAATTGATCGCAACTAAAGTCTCAGGAGATCAGACCACCTTTACTTGGTCACAAAAAAAGCCAATCCCGACTTATTTAGTAGTCTTAGCAGCTGGTGATTTTGCAGAAGTTAAAGACAAATATGGTAAATTAGATGTCAGGTACTATGCTAGTAAAGACAAACTAGAAGAGCTCAAATTTAGCGGTAAAAAAACTCCAGAGATGCTCAAGGTCTTAGAAAAATGGTTTGGAGTCAAATATCCTTGGGACAAATACTACCAGATTTGGGTAGAGGACTTTATTTGGGGTGGGATGGAAAATGTATCAGCTACAGTCAATGCTTCTAGAGCCTTAGTTGATAAAAAAGCAGTTTCTGATTTTCCAATGACAGAATTACTTGTCACTCATGAGCTGGCACATCAATGGTTTGGAGATTTGATCGTGATAGATTATTGGTCGCATTTGTGGATCAAGGAAGGGATGGCTACTTATGCTGAGTATTTATGGTTAGAATCCAGTCAGGGTAGGGAGAGAGCAGATTTGCAAAATTATGATGAACTACAAGCTTATTTGTCAGAAAGTTACAGAAGACCTGTTGTCACCAACTTTTATCGTATTAGTGAGGATATGGCTGATAATCACAGCTACGCCAAGGCTGGGCTCATTTATCATATGATACGATACGAGCTTGGAGATGATGTCTTTACTAAGGTCATTACTAAGCTACTAACTGATTACGCCCACAAAAATGTCGATTCTCACGCTTTTATCCGAGTAGTAGATGAGGTAAGTGGGAAAAACATAAGACCCCTGTTGGATCAATATTTATTTAGAGCAGGGCATCCTAAGTTTAATGTGAATTATAGCTGGGACAAAGAAGCAGGTCTCGCCACAGTTAGTATCAAACAAACTCAAGTCAAAAAAGATAAGCTCGATGAATCTTTATTCAAACTCAAACTACCTGTTAGTTTTGGTAATTTTAAAAATAAATCCAAAAAAGAGATTGATTGGCAGAATCTAAGCTTATCAATCGATCAGGAAACTCAAAACTTTTATTTCAAACTGGATAAAGAGCCTGATCTAGTGCTTTTTGATGATGGTAATAATTATCTCAAAGAAGTCGAATACAAATATCCAATGGGTGTTTTAGAAAACATTGTGCAGTTTGCTCCTGACTTACAGTCTAAAATCTACGCCTCTCAAGCAATAGCCAAAATTGGTTCGCCAAAAGCTCTTTCAAGTCTTGCAAATCTTTACAAAAAAGTTGACTCAGGGCTAGTGCGAGCTGAGATTATCAAGTCAATAGGGCAGATCAATCTCTCCGACACTTTAGCTGAGTTTAAAAAGGCTCTAAGAGACGATGAGCAAAAAGTAAGGCAGGCTGCAGTCAGTGGTATTAGTAAATACAAAACTCAAGAATCTTTTGATCTATTAGTTAAGCTAGTTAAAAAAGGAGATTCCGAGAGCTATCTGGCAGAGGGTATAAGCTATATGAGTTTAGCTGAAGTGGCTAATTTTTTGGGGCAAGAACAAGCCCAAACTGCTTTTGAAATCTTAAATGAAGCATTAGTTTCTAAGTCGTCATGGAATCATATACTTGGAAGGTATGCACTGCTAGCTATCAGTAAATTGACCTCTTATAAAGAATCATTGAAGTTATTAATGGATTATACGAAATTAGGAACTAATGAATATCTTAGAAAAGATGCGCTCAGAACTCTTGGAAATATACTCAAATATGAATCCAACAAAAGCGTGGAAAAAGGTCTAGACGTGTTATCAGAAGCTATAAGTACACTTGATAAAGATATCGTTGAAGAAATGGCTATTGTTCAATCTCTGACTCAGATTGCACATCCAAAAGCTCTTGGACTATTAAAACAAATCCAAACCCAAAGCCAATATCCACGCACCCAACGCCAAGCCATGGAGGCCTGTGAAAAAGTTAGTAAACAGCTAAATCCCAGAAACTTGCTTGAAGACCTGAGAAAAGATATTGACAAATTAAAAGATGAAAACAGGGATCTAAAAACCAAAGTTCACAAATTAGAAGAAGTGGGGAAGAAATAGGGATGAATCGGAGAAACTATTGAGATTACGTAAGAACATGGTAATTTAAATATATCCCGTAGCGCAACCCTTGCGGTTCCAATTTATGTAAATACTTTACTGGGGGAGTTTAAAACAGTTGTACTTGCTTAAAAATTATATAAGTGAGTTGATTAGTAATAAAATAAAAGAGACTCTATGGATGAAGGTGTAGAAAAGGTAGTTGATCGATTAACTAGAAATGGAATTGAAAAAGAACAGGATAAATTTACTTTATACTCTATATTAGCTGGGATATGCTTCATTAAAGACGAAAATAATGATGAGACTTTGTATCAAAGAATTATGGATGAACAAGGAGATCCTAAATGTAGAGGAAAAGGATTTACCCCTGAAAGAGGTAATTGTGTAATTACTTCAAGTGGGGCTATTCAGTCTCAAAAACTTAAAGAAGATGCTTCACCATCCCATAAAAATTGTGTACATGGTAGTTAAAAAGGAAATAAACTACAACCACCATTTACTCTCCACTTCATCCTTAGCTCTTGTCATTAGCTCCTCTTGAGTTCTCATTTCCCCAGTGTTTTCAGTGGCTACCTTATCAATAGCGTCTCGGATTTTGAGTTGAGTATCTCCTATAAATGTAGATTCTTGGCTAAGTGTTGCTGTGATTTCATCTTTAGCTGCCAAAAAATTGTTGCGATCAAAGCTTTCAACGCTCCCAGCTAGTTTGTCCATACTGTCTGCTAAATTTTGGTAGATAGAAACATCTCTTTTCATGCTGTTTTCAAATTCTAGGGTAAATAACTCACTATACTGGCCACGAAAACAATCACGAATTCTTGGGGCGGTATCAACGTTTTCACGTAGTTTGGTAGCAGTTTGCCTGTTGAGTTGGACAAAGGTTACTTCAGAGGTTGTTTCATCAGTTCCTTCCCAGCTCTGTCCTAATTCTCTCATCCATTTGAATTGAGCATCTAAATTTGTAGCTACGCATTGAGAAAAACTGGCTACCTCCAATGATCTGGCTAAAGCATCTGAGTGAACGGTAATAGCAGTAATAGCTTGTCCTCTAAGAGCATCGGTCTCGGGATTGGTAGTTTGGTTGATTTGATCGATTTTAGTTTGCTTTTGATCTATAAATTCTTGCGATTTGGGAATGATTTCGTTCAATTCTTGAAGAGTTTGTTCATATTCTGCTCTTTCGCTTAATTTTAAAGTGGCTTCTGTGATCTGATTTTGCAAGTCGCTGCTTTGGTTGTTGCTCTGATTTACAATTTCAACTATCTCATTTAGCTCATTAGTAACAAGCTTGGATTGGGAGTAATACCAGTATCCACCACCTCCAAATAGGATTGTAAGGATAAGTACCAATACCACAAGACCAACTATTGATTTTTTCATAACTTATTGTAAGTCTTTAAATAACTTATCTAAGTATGTCTATGTTTAGATAGATTGTCAAAGCTAAATCCACTTTTTTTGCCTAAAGAATAGATACAGGGCACAGGTACTAAATAGTATCAAAAGACCTGCAATCAGAACTGGTATCCAATCTCTTTCTGGGTTCCAGCCAAAATATACATTCATCCCAAAAAAACTAGTCACAAACATTGGTGGAATCACGATTAGACTCATAGCAGTCAAGACCTTAATAATCTCATTAGTAGATCTATTTACCACTGCTTCATTGGTTTCTCGCAGTAATTGCATTTGGTCTCTAAAAGTTTTCAGATTATTTACTATTTTTTTCAGTTTATCTAAACTATCATCTAATCTTTCCACATCTCTTTGATCAACTACTTTGAAATATTTTGATTGCAAGATAACAATAACTTCCATCAGTGGCTCTATAATACTTTGAAATACTACTAGATTTCGTTTCAAAATCAAAATTTGTTTAACTGCGTCATCAACCGTTTCAAAATCAAATATCTCTTCCTCAAGCTGCTTTATTTCGCGTTTAAACTTGATAATGGCTCTAAATTGAGCTGTGATAAAAATATCCATCATCTCATAAAACAGATTAAAACTAGAATCATAGACCTCACTGATTTCTTTGTAGTATTCTGCAAACTCATCTAAATGATCGTATCCATTTTTATTTATTGTTATAAAAAAGTCATCTGTTACAAATGAATGAAC
The DNA here is from genome assembly GCA_038256935.1 of Patescibacteria group bacterium. GTDB lineage: Bacteria > Patescibacteriota > JACMRA01 > JACMRA01 > JACMRA01 > JBBSJV01. The sequence continues at coordinate 3,720 of JBBSJV010000043.1, read as the reverse complement.
TTCTTTGATGATAAATTCTTTTCGATCCTGATTATAGGATGGAAACTGTAAGGCCACGTACATATACCCTCTATGATGCTCTACTTTTGATAATTGGGTATTAGTAAATACATCTTCGACATCTAATTCATCTATTTTGTACTTCTCAAGTAGCATCAGACGCAACTCATCGTTGAGGGAATTAAAGTTGCGGTAATTAATCATGTTTATAATTTGACTTATTTTTAATTTATTATCAAATTAGAGCTGAATCCATAAATAAAACAATGTCCTATGAACCTAAAAATAAATAATTCAAATGACTCTGGCGAAGAAGAAAATCAAGAAATAGGCACTGTAGATCAGCAAGAATCGGACTCAAGTTTTAATACTAATAATGGTTATAATTCTAACTCTAACTATAATCAAAGTGAGTTGTTTACCTGGAGAGTAAAGGCAGGGGCTAACAGAATGTATTATATTAATGTCAAAAAAGATAGAAACGACCATCTGTATTTAGTAATCAAAGAAAACAAACGGGATGGCGAAGGTAATAAAGACGTCCATAGAATAATGATTTTTGAGAAGGATCTGCAAAGATTTGTTTACGGCCTAAAAGAAGCCCTGCAGTTTATAAACAATCAAGGCCTGACTGTGAATCCTCAATATGATGATTTTGAGCCTGATAATGGACAGTCAATAGAAAGTTAAATGACTTAACTAGTTCATTCTATTTCTAATTAATTAAAATTTGAGCCAGTTTATCAGGTACTTCTCTATAATGTTCGTGCCCGGCATTGTCTATTAGGATCAAGTTTTTATCTTTGGAATCAAGGCTTTGATAAAACTTTTGGCTCAATTGAGCTGGTACCATTTGATCATACTTTCCAACTATAAATGTAATCTAAGTTTTTGGGGTAGGCTGTTGAAATAGGTTCAAGTCAAGCAAATCATGTTTTAGATTAATTACAAAACTAAATGGATTAACAAGCATTTTATAGTCATATAAAGAATAAAATCCATCAAACATGCTAGCTAAATTATAAGTTTTAATATGGTTTTGAGGTGTAAAATATCCAGTTTTACTCTTTAAAATATAGATTTTGGCTATATAATATTTTAATAGATTTTCTTTTTCAAAATTTTTTTGCATGAAGGTAGCAAGTTTTCCAGGATGGTTTTTATGGATATATTCTCTTGATAATCTCTCTGATTCCCGTGCATTACTAACTTGCGCACTGGTTATCAGGTGGTTAATTTTATTTGGGAACTTTAATGCATACAAATAAGCTATTACACTTCCAAAACTTTCCCCATAAATAATATTTTCAGTAGCATCTAGCTCATTATTTGTAAATTCAACTACTTCATCTAAGGCCTCAACCAATATTTGCAGACCAAAGTTTTTGGGTTTAGAAAATGAAGAAGATTTCCCAACTAGGGGAGGGTCCCATAAAATAAGGTTAAAATGATCTGATATTGACCGCAGCTTATTGATACCGCTAACAACTATCCCTGCTGGAATGCCAGGGCCTCCTTGGATCCAAATTAAATTTTTGGAAGCTGGCTTATTTGCTTTTTTGATATATACAAAGTGTTTATGTCTTGGTAAATAAAAACTAGTATAACCAAACTTCATAAGTCTAATTATGTGCTTCTTCTAGCCATTTTTCAGCATCCATTGCGGCTCTGCAACCATCTCCTGCTGCTGTAATTGCCTGTTTGTAAATAGTGTCTTCTACATCTCCTGCTACAAATATTCCAGGGATTTTAGTAGCCATGCCGTAGCTACTTACTCTTTGATCTGGAGCAACTCTGTATTGAGGGATCAGATATCCTACATTGTCTCTATCAAGAAGATTTTCCACAAACCCAGAGTTTGGAATATGACCAATGGCTACAAATACGCCATCTAATTTCATTTCAGAGGTTTCATTGGTTTTAAGATTTTCCAGACTTACTTTTTCTAAGCTTTCTTCTCCGTGAAATTTGGTAATGACTGTGTCCCAGATTATCTCAATTTTAGGGTTTTTCATTGCCCTTTCTTGCATGATCTTAGAAGCTCTAAACTCGTCTCTTCTGTGGATAATATAGACTTTATCAGCAAATTTGGTTAGAAAGTTTGCTTCTTCCATTGCTGAATCTCCACCACCGACAATTGCTACTTCCTTACCTCTATAAAAGAATCCATCACAGGTTGCACATGAATGATAACCTTTACCGACAAATCTTTCTTCATCAGGAATCCCTAGGTATCTAGCCGCTGCTCCTGTAGCAATAATAACTGCATCAAAGCTTTCATCTTTTCCATTTACTGTAATATCAAATTTTGGTTTATCATTTTCAGTTCTAACTCTGAGTCCTGTGACCTCAGCAATTTTGATTTTGGCTCCAAAGTGTTCAGCTTGTTTTTGCACCAATTCCATCAGATCAGGACCCATCATGCCCTGTTTGGTTTCTGTACTCCAAGCTCCTGGGAAATTTTCAATTTCAGTAGTAGTTGTTAGCTGACCTCCAGGTTGAGTTCCAGTGTAGATAGTAGTGTCTAGATTGGCTCTAGAGGTATATATACCAGCAGTTAATCCACTGGGGCCTGATCCAATAATGGCTACTTTTAGGTTTTCATCGCTGATTACCTCTGGTTCTTGATAGTTTGGAGAAGTATTTGGTAATACAACACCATCTTCTTTTGCGATTTCATGAAGTTTCATAATAAGGTCTGTTTTACTTTGACTACCTCCAAGGTTGCCTTTGATATTAACCTTGTCAAATTGACCATTACCATTAAATTTTACCACAAAAAATCTAGGAATACTTGGGATATCAAAGCCGTATTTTTGGATAATCTCCATGTTTTCATCTCTATTAATCTTGGCAAACTTAAATGTAGCAACTTCTGGCATCTTACTAAGACGTTCAAAAATTGGCAGCATGATCTTACATGGACCGCACCAATCAGCATAAAAGTCGAGGACGTAATAAGCATCGCTGGTATTTATAAGGTCTTCAAATTCGGAAAGGTTGTTAATTTGTTCTAATGACATATAAGTGTATTTTAATTTAATTTTTGAGATTCCATAAAGAATTAACTTTAGGTATCAAATATATACTAAATGTATATAATAAACTAAAGAATGTCAAGTAATTTGCTAGGAGCTCTCCGCTACGAATAATTCTATATTTTAATTAAACTTTACTAAATAAGATACTTTAAATATACTCAATTTATGAAACAAATCCGCTCTTGGCTTGACTGGCTAAGTAAAAACTCCGAAAAAATCTTTATAACCGTAGGTAAAATTGCAATTCTTTTGATAATTGTTGGGCTTTTAGTTTGGATTACACTATCAACCTTGCAATTTATAACCTCCATTCCAGGCTTTCAATTTGACCCACTTTTGATTATTGTGCTCCTTCTAATTGGGTTTATCTTTAATAGACAAATGAGCAATGTAAATGAGCAAATCAAAGAAATAAAAGAGATCCAGCAAAAGACTGTGGAGAGTAGGGAGATTGTTAGGGTGAAGAAGAGTAGTAAGAAATAGACTTAAAGACCTTTATTTAAAAAGCCTGCCATCTCGACCGAAAGGAGAAATCCCCTGTGGTGGTTAAGAAGTAATTAATGAAAAATGAAAATGTCATTAAGTACTTATTTTTATAAGATAATTGTCTAATTGGTGTATTATATGCAATGTTCCAATCCTAAAATCTCATTAAATTACTAGAGTTTAGAATGTTTTT